>DASWST010000007.1:0-50059 GCA_036402515.1 Pseudonocardia sp. | reverse complement strand
CGACCACGCGACGATCCAACGTGCAGGGTTGGGGCGGTCCTGTTCGCTCTCAGCCTCATCGGCATGGGCCTGGCCTGGGACCGAGGCCGCCCCGGCGGGCAGCCCACTTGGGGAACTGCAGGACGAAAGACTCATGAAGGGAAGCAGTTCACGGCCTGGTGGTCCGATGAGACCGGTGCTCACCGGATGGAGTTCCGCACCCACGGAGCAGCGATCACACATGTGGTCCGAAACCAGCCTGGTGGACTCCGGTTCCACGACCTGCGGCACTCCTACGCAACGTGGCTGGTGGACGACGGAGTCCCGCCAAACATGGTGCAGCGCGTGATGGGGCATGAACGGTCGTCCACCACGCTCGATCTCTACACTCGACGTACCGATGACCCGACGCGCATCCTCCGGGCGCTGAACGACGATGAGGACGACGGAGGCGGTTCCGACGCCCTCGTGCCGTCGTGATGCCTTTCTGATGCCTTTTCGGCCTGGAGAACGACGAAGGCCCAGGTTGCCTACTCCGAGCAGGAGTGGACGACCTGGGCCTTTGTGGTGGTCGGGGTGGCGGGATTCGAACCCACGGCCTCTTCGTCCCGAACGAAGCGCGCTACCAAGCTGCGCCACACCCCGATGGCCTGACTGCCTGGCCGAGTCTAACCGACGTCCGCGGCGGCCGATGACGTGGCTCGGCCTTGGCCGTTTTGCGCCGCTCCGGGGCCCACCGGACGCGGCACCAGGGTGAGCAGGCTGGCCTCGGGCGGGCAGGCGAACCGCACCGGCGCGTAGGGCGAGGTGCCCAGGCCGGCCGAGACGTGCAGCCAGGTGTGCGCCCCCCACCGGGAGGCGCCTCGGGCGCGGGAGCGGTCCAGCCCGCAGTTGGTGACCAGCGCGCCGTAGAGCGGCACCCGCAGCTGACCGCCGTGGGTGTGCCCGGACATGATCAGGTCGTAGCCGTCGGCGGCGAACTGGTCGAGCACCCGGGGTTCCGGGGAGTGGGTCAGCCCGAGCCGCAGCGTTGCCGGCTCGGTGACCGGGCCGGCGATCATCTGGTAGCGGTCCCGCCTGATGTGCGGGTCGTCGACGCCGGCGATGGCCACCCGCTGGCCGGCCACGTCGAGGGTGGCGCGTTGGTGGGTGGCGTCCACCCAGCCGCGCTCGAGCATGCCCGCGCGCAGGTCGCGCCAGGGCAGCGCCGCGCCCCTTGGCCGCCGGTGGTGGGACCGGCGGAAGTAGCGCAGGGGGTTCTTCGGCGTCGGCCCCCGGTAGTCGTTGCTGCCGAACACGAACAGCCCGGGAAGCGCCAGCAACGGCTCCAGCGCGCCCAGCACGGCGGGCACCGCCTTCGGGTGTGCCAGATTGTCGCCAGTGTTCACCACCAGGTCCGGTTTGAGCGCGGCGAGCTCGGCGACCCAGCGCTGCTTGCTCCGCTGGCCGGGCGTCATGTGCAGGTCCGAGATGTGCAGCACGCGCAGGCTGGGGCTGCCCTGCGGGAGCACCGGCACGGTCGCGGTGCGCAGGGTCCAGTGTCGCCGCTCGATCAAAGCCGCATATCCGACGGTTGCCACCCCGAGCCCGAGTACGCCGAGCGCGCTTCGCATCACCTTGCTCATTGGGTCCAGGGTACGGGGCAACCCGGTGAGCCTCGCGCCGCGCACGCTCTACGCTGAACGGTCATGGGGCTGAAAGCTCAACTGCGTGACGACCTCACCGCGGCGATCAAGAGCCGGGACGAGTTGACCAAGTCGACGATCCGGATGGTGCTGAGCGCGATCACCTCGGCGGAGGTGGCCGGGGACACCGCGCGTGAACTCGACGAGCCCGAGGTGCAGCGGGTGCTCACCCGGGAGGCGAAGAAGCGCGCGGAGTCCGCCGAGGCGTTCGATGCCGCCGGCCGGGGCGAACTGGCCAGCAAGGAACGCGCCGAAGCCGAGGTGCTGGCCCGCTACCTGCCCAGCCAGCTGACCGACGCCGAGGTGGACGCACTGGCCGAGCAGGCCATCGCCACGGTCGCGGCGGACACCGGCGCGGCGCCGGGGCCCAGGCAGATGGGCCAGGTCATGAAGGCGGCCACCGCCGCGGCGAGCGGCCGGGCGGAGGGATCCCGGGTTGCCGCGGCCGTCAAGGCCCGCCTACTCGGCTGACGAGCTCGCTCCCATCCGGCCGACGACCGCGCTTGTCAGCCGCCTGGGGCTCGGCCGGACTGGGTGGGCAGGGCCGGCCCGGCGGACGGGGCGGTCGGGCCGCCTTGGCCGAACGTATCGGTGCCGTACTGGCCCGCGCCGTTACCGCCGAGATTCCGGTCATCGGCGGAGCCCGCACCCGGCGGAGGTGGTGGCGGCGGCACTTGGCCGGTGCTGACCTGCAGGGTGACCACCTCGCCCGGCAGCGCGGTGCCGCGGGGGGACTGGCCGACCACCTTGCCCTCCGGTGCCCGGTTGTCCACCTGTTTGAGGTTGGTCTTCCACCCGGCCTTGGTCAGCAGCTTGCGCGCATCGTCGGCGTCCTTGCCGATCACCTCGGGCACCCGGGAGGCGGCGCCGCCCTCGGTGTAGCGGTCATCGGTCGGCGGCAGCGGCATGACCGGCTGCCCGGCCAGATAGCCGTTCATGGCCAGGAAGAACGTCCGGGCCGGGGCCTTGCCGCCGTAGATGTTGCCGCCCGAGCAGGCCACCGGCGGCGCCTCCCCGCCCGCGTCGCACAGCGACCTCGGGGACCGGGAGTTGTCGAAGGTGATCACCGCTCCGGCCGCCTGCGGCAGGATCCCGACGAAGCCGGCCGACTTGTGCTGCTCGGTGGTGCCGGTCTTGCCGGCGATGGGCCGGTTCCACTGCATCGACTTGGCCGCCGCGGCGGCCGTGCCGTTGATCGCGTCGTCGCTCAGCCCGGTGAGCAGCGTGTTGGCCAGTCCGGCCGGCAGCACCCGCTCACAGGGCAGTTCGGTGATCGACACCGGAGCGCCCTTCGAGTCGGTGACCTGGTCGATCGGGCTGGGCGGGCACCAGGTCCCCGCGCTGCCCAGGGTGGCGCCCACGTTGGCCAGCTCCAGGATGCTGGTCGGCGACACGCCCAGGGTGAACGAGGCCAGGTTCTGCGCCTTGGTGGCCTCGGCGATGGAGCGCTTGGTCCGCTTGCCGGTGGCTGGGTCCACGAATGGCGTGGTGGCCAGCGAGCGCATGCCCATCCGTACCGCCATGTCCACCACCGGCGCCACCCCGGTGAACTCCTCGAGCTTGACGAACGCGGTGTTCGGGGACTGGGCCAGCGCCTGCTGCATGGTCAGGTGGCCCGGGTAATGGCCGTCGTTGGCCACCGGGATGGGCCGGCCGGCGCCGTCCTTGTAGATCGGCGACGCGTACCCGCTGGGCGGCACCTCCATCTGGTAGTTGATGCCAAGGCCCTTCTCCAGGGCCGTGGCGGCGGTGAAGATCTTGTAGATCGACCCGGCGCCCAGGTTGACCGGCTGGTAAGGCAATCCGTAGCTGGTCTCCTCCTGGTCAGCCCGCAGGCCGAAGGTGCGGTTCGCGCCCATCGCCAGCACCTTGTGCTTGGTGGCCCCCGGCGCGACCATGGCCATCACGTCCGCCACATGCGGCTGCTGGGGCGGCACCTCTGCGTCCACCGCGGCCTTGAGCTGCTGCATCGCCTTGGGGTCCAGCGTGGTGCGGATGACGTAGCCACCCCGGTTGAGCTGCTCGGCGGTGAACCCGGCCTCGGTGAGGTACTCCACCACGTACTTGCAGAAGTATCCGGCGTCATCGGCGCCGAGGCAGCCGTTGCGCCGGGAGGCCAGCGGCTCCACCACACCGAGCGGGCTGGCCGCGGCCTCGGCGGCCTGCTGGGCGCTGATCATGCCCTGTTCGGCCATCGCCTTGATCACCAGGTTGCGCCGGTCGAATGCGGCCTGGGGATGGCCGACCGGGTCGTATGCGCTGGTGGAGCGGACCATGCCGGCCAGCATCGCGGCCTGCGGCACGGTCAGCCGGTCGGCGGTGGTGTTGAAGTAGGTGCGCGCGGCCTCGGCCACCCCGTACGCGTTGTTGCCCAGGAAGACGATGTTCAGGTACCCGGCGAGGATCTGCTCCTTGGTCATCTTGCGCTCGAGCTGCAGCGCGATCCGCACCTCGCGGAGCTTGCGCGCGGTGGTTTGCTCGGTGGCCTTCAGCCGGTCCGACTCGGTCTTCGCGGTCACATACAGCTGGTAGTTCTTCACGTACTGCTGGGTCAGCGTAGAGGCGCCCTGCCGTACGTCCCCGGACGCTGAGTTGGCGATCAGCGCGCGGACCGTGCCTTGCCAGTCCACGCCCTGGTGGTCGTAGAAGCGCCGGTCCTCGATCGCCACCATGGCTGCCTTCATGGCCGGTGCGATGGATTGCGGCGACATCGGAGTGCGGTTCTGGTCGTAGAGGTAGGCGATCGGGGTGCCCGCCGAGTCGGTCACCGTGGTGGCCGACGGCAGCTGCTCGTCGGCCAGGTCGGCGGACACGCTGGACATGGTGTCCGCCGCGGTGTTGGACGCGATGCCTGCGCCGGCGGCGAACGGGAAGACCATCCCGGCGAGCAGCACCCCGGCCACCACGCACAGCCCGAGCAGCTTGATGACCAGCCGGCCGGCCGACTCGGTGCCGTTCATAGCGCGTCAGCTTACGCGGGACGGAGTGCTCAACTAGGTAGGTCACCCACAGTAATTGAGTAGTTTTCCCGGCTTGGCCAAGGGAACCGGGGCCGCCAGACTTACGTCTACCAGCAAGACCGAATGTGAACAGCTCATCCGCACGCGCGGTTGTATGGAAATAGCAGCATGCGCCGCGGTGGTGAGCCTGGATGTGGGGGAGCCCGAAATGGTTGCCACGGGGAACTGGCGTGTGTCCGCTAACTGCCGTAACGGAGATCCGGAACGCCTATTTGTCACCGGGGCGAAGCAGCGTGAAGCCCGTTCTGTTTGCCGCGGTTGCCCTGTTCTCAGGCAATGCCTGGCGCATGCGCTGGACGAGCGCATCGAGTTCGGTGTGTGGGGCGGGATGACCGAGCGGGAACGCCGGGGGATGCTGCGTGCCCGACCGGATGTGGCCTGCTGGGCCAGCCTGCTGTCCCAGGCGGCCGCCCTCCGGTCCGGATCGGCCCAGCCGGCGGCCGCGTCTGCCTCGGTCGAAACGCCGACCGTAGCTCCGGTGCCGCTCGCCACGGCGGTGGTCCGGGTGCCCGCTCCTCGTGCCGCGCACGCGTCGGAGTCGCGGTCGTCGTCCTTACCGGCGGACGAGGCCGCCTGAGCCGGTGCGGACCGCCCGAGCCCTGGCCGCCCCGGGCCCACCCCGCCGGCCGAGGGCGTCGGCCCACCCACCCGCCGGCCGAGGGTGCCGGGCGGTCAGCCCAACGCGTCGTTGGCACCCCGCGCGGCCAGCTGTCCGGGCTGCTCGCGGTTGCCGCCACCGGTGAGCCGCGCCCCGATCTCCCGCAGTCCGGCCAGGTCGGTGATGTCCCCGGCGACCGCCGGCACCTCCGTCACCGGCACGTCGGGGTGGGCGTTGGTGAACCGGCCGAGCAGCCGCCGTTCCCGGTCCGCCCGGTCCACCCGGTCGGCGTGCAGCCGCAGGACCGCGGCGGCCAGGCGGCCGCTGCCGGCCTTGTCCACCACGTCGGCCAAGTCCCTGGCCCGCCCGGCTGGCAGGTCGGCGAGCACCGGGTGGGTGCGGTTCAGGATCAGCCCGGCCAGCGGCATGTCTTCGCTGGCCAGCCGGTCCACGAAGTAGGCCGCCTCGCGCAGCGCGTCCGGTTCCGGGGCGGCGACCACGACGAACGCGGTGCCCGGCGAGCGGAGCAGCTCGTAGGTCGTCGCGGCCCGTTCCCGGAACCCGCCGAACATGGTGTCGAACGCCTGCACGAACGCGGACGCGTCGGCCAGCATCTGGCCGCCCAGGATGGTGCCCACGGCCTTGGCGAAAAGGCCGAACCCGGCGCCCACCAAACGGCGCAGTCCGCGCCCGCCGACGCGGGCCGGCGCGGACAGCAGCCGGATCATCTTTCCGTCCAGGAATGACGACATCCGTTGCGGCGCGTCCAAGAAGTCCAACGCGGAACGGGACGGTGGGGTGTCCACCACGATGAGATCCCATTTTCCGGTGGCGGCCAACTGGCCGAGCTTTTCCATCGCCATGTATTCCTGCGTCCCGGAGAACGACGAGGAAATGGTCTGATAGAACGGGTTTGCGATGATTTTTTCAGCGCGATCCGGCGTGGAATGGGTGTACACCATCTCGTCGAATGTGCGCCGCATGTCCAGCATCATGGCGTGCAGCTCGCCGCCACCGCCCGGCGTGTCGTCACCCACCTCGGTGACACGCCGGGGCTCGTTACTGAGTGTGCTCAAGCCCAGGGCTTCGGCCAGCCGGCGCGCCGGGTCGATGGTGAGTACCACGGTCTGTCGGCCGCGTTCGGCCGCGCGGACCGCCAACGCGGCCGCCGTGGTGGTCTTGCCCACCCCACCGGAGCCGCAGCACACCACCACCTTGGTTCTCGGGTCGTCCAGGACCGCGTCCAGGTCCAGTCTTCGGGCCGGTTTGCTCGGGCTCATCGCTCAACCCCGTCGTTGGGCAGCTCGTGGGCGTTCATCTGGTCGTCCTGTTCACTCTCGGGGTACCCGCTCAGCGGCCCGACTTGGCCTGCCGAGGGACCGCGTGCGCTTGGACGCCCTGCTCCCGCAATTTCTCGGCGAGCTCGTAGATGGCGCCCAGCTCGATCCCGTGGATCACCTCCGGCAGGGTGAGCCGGGGCAGCGGCTCGGTGGGCTCTTCGTCCAGCCTGGCCAGCGCGGCCGCCTCGGCGCGCACCCGCAGCGCATGCTCCACGGTCTCCGCGAGCAGGCCGTCCAGCTGGGCGTCGGTCAGCTCGAGGCCGGCCGAGGCCAGCCCGGAACGCACCCGCATCCGGTCCACCCGCCCGTCCGCGGCGCTGTCCACCGATCGGGTGGGCAGCCGGCGCGGGTCGGCCCGGTTCACGATCACCGCGCCGGCCCGCAGCTGTGCCGCGTCCAGTTCGGCGACGGTCTCCAGGGTCTCCGTCACCGGCAGATCCTCCAGCGTGGTGACCAGGTGCACCACCGTGTCCGCCGAGTGCAGCAGCCGCACCACGCCTTCGCTCTGCCGGTAGATCGGGCCGGACTTGGACAGGTCCGCCATGGCCTTGGTGACGTCCAGGAAGGTGACCACCCGCCCGGTCGGCGGCGCGTCCAGCACCACCGCGTCGTAGACGTGCCTGCCGTCCTCGCCGGTCCGCGTCACGCACTCCTTGACCTTGCCGGTGAGCAGTACGTCACGCAGCCCGGGGGCCAGCGTGGTGGCGAACTCGACCGCGCCCATCCGGCGCAGCGTCCGCCCGGCGATGCCCAGGTTGTAGAACATCTCCAGGTAGTCCAGCAGCGCGGCCTCGGCGTCCACCGCCAGCGCGCGCACCTCGCCGCCGCCAGGGGCGACCGCGATGCGTTGCTCGGAGTAGGGCAGCGGGCTGGTGTCGAACAACTGGGCGATGCCCTGGCGGCCCTCGATCTCCACCAGCAGGGTGCGCCGGCCACCGGTCGCTAGCGCGAGCGCCAGCGCGGCCGCCACCGTTGTCTTGCCGGTGCCGCCCTTGCCGGTCACGACGTGCAGCCGGGCGCGTTCGAGCTCATCGGGCCACATGCCTGTGCAGCCTACGATGTGCCCCAAGATATGGTGGCGCACCATGAGCGCCTCGCCCACCGCGTGGGAATACGCAACCGTTCCGTTGCTGACCCACGCCACCAAGCAAATCTTGGACCAGTGGGGCTCCGATGGCTGGGAACTCGTGACCGTGTTGCCCGGCCCTACGGGTGAACAGTTGGTTGCGTACCTGAAGCGCCCGGTCGCCGGCGGCGGGTCCGGCTGATGTCGGCCGGCCAGCGACTCCGTGACCTGGGCATCGAACTGCCCGAGGTGGTCACGCCGGCGGGCGCCTACGTGCCGGCCGTCCAGTCCGGGTCGTTGGTGTTCACCGCCGGCCAGCTGCCGGTGGTGGCCGGCCGGCTGGTGAGCACCGGGAAGGTCGGCGCCGAGATCGACGCCGGCGAGGCCGCCGGGTTGGCCCGCTCCTGCGCGCTCAACGCGCTGGCCGCGGTGCACGCTCTGGTCGGCATCGACGCGGTGCGGCGCGTGGTCAAGGTCACCGGGTTTGTGGCCTCCGCCCCCGGGTTCACCGAGCAACCAGCCGTGATCGACGGTGCTTCGGCGCTGTTCGGCGAGGTGTTCGGCGACGCGGGCGGGCACGCGCGATCCGCCGTTGGGGTGGCCGAGCTACCCAAAAACGCACCGGTCGAGCTCGAGATCGTTGTTGAAATCGAGGTGACCTCATGAGCACGAGCGAGACCGTCATTACCGCCGACGCCGAGCGAGCCTGCCATGACCTGCTGGTCCGGCTGGCCGGGCGGTTGCCCGACCGGCTGCTCTGGCGGTTGCGTGACTGGCTGGCAGCCGACGGGCACGCCGCGCTGAGCCGCGCGTTGCCCAAGGCGCTGCTGCGCAACCGGATCGGCGTGACCGACGCGGAGCGGGACCTGATGGAGGCCTGCCTGCCGGCCTGGGGTGCCACCCAGCGGCAGCTGGACGCCGTCCTGCCCATCAACGAGCCGGGCGACACCACCGCGGTGTTCCGCGCGGAGCTAGGCCCCGAAGAGGCCTGCGCGGACCTCGCCGGCCTCGGCGGCTGGCGGGACAGCGTGGATCTGATGCTCACCGCGGTGGTCCGAGGCCACCCCGGTGCGAAGGAACTGCGCCGTAGCTGGCGCATCGACCGCTCGCGTCCCCAGCGGGTGGTCCTGGCACACGTGACTGAGGACCTGCCGGCGCTGACCGGCACACTGCAGCGCGTGCTGCGTGCGCACGGCGACCTGATGCCGTGCGTGGAAGTGGTGTCACCACCGCTAGCCCTCCCGCCCTACCACCGGCTGGCGCTGCGTGACTCGACCTCGCTGTGGCGGGCGAACGAGCGGGAGTCGGGAAGACCCCGACGCGACTCCAGCGGCGCGCTTGTCGACGCCTGAGGCGAGGCACCAACAAGGTCAAGGAGGCGCGATGCCGGAAGCCCGGGAAGACACGGACGTCACGGTTGATACGCACAGCCTGCTGCTCTCCCTTGCCGGGCTGCTCGACGACGAGCTGCTGGGCTGGTGCCGGGAGCTGGTAGCCGTCGGCGAGGGCGACTACGCCATCGAGCTGGTCACCGCCGCTGTGCAGGCGGACCGAGTTCGGCTGCCCGCCCGACCGCACGAGCAGCTCTACGCGGCCGCGAGCCGGCGCCAGCTGCTCGGCCGGGGGGAGACGCTGCCCGCGCAGGACGGCTCACCCCGGATGCGGCACCGGTTCCTCGCCGATCCGGCCACTGGCGGGTTTCCCACGCCGAGCGGGGAGCGCTCTCCGCAGCACGCGCTGGGCGCGGTGCCGTCCCGGTTGCTGCGTAACTGCGAGCTGTGGCTGAGCTGGCGCTGCAGTCCCACTGGAGCGGCGCCCGGTCCACTGCCGCACCCGGTGGTGCTGATCGAAACGGACGAGGCGGACGGCGCGGACGTGCTCGCCTACCAGGTCGGCGAGGTACTGCTGCGGGCTGGCGTGTTCGCCTCGGTCGAGGTGTTCTCCGCCGACATGGAGCTGGGTGACTACCACCGGGCGGCGTTGGCCGAGGCGCACCGGGTGGAGGTCACCGGAGATCGCCCGTTGCCCGAGGACACCGGGGTGACCCGGGTGCCCAGCCGGCCGGACCCGGGAGGTTCACCCGGCGGCCGCGCTCGGCCGGACGTGCCCGGGAACGGCGCGGATCCCAGAGGGCGGGACGCTGGACGTCGGCCGGAGCCCCCTCGGCCGGGTCCGATCACCGGTGCGGACGGCCCCAGGTCCGCTCCGCTCCGGCCGGTGGACCGGGTGATCACCGCGCGCAGCTCCGGGCCGCGCCGACCCCGCCCGGAGAACACCGACCGGTCCGACACCGGTTTTGACGAGATCGCCTCCGGGTTGACCTTCGATCGGGCCTCGGACGGGCACGACGACATGTTCCGCCAGGACGGGGCGGACGGCGCGACGCCCGCCGGCCCACCCCCGGCCGAGCGGCGCGCGGGAGAACCGCCGAGGGAGGGTGAGCGCCGGCCAGGGCCGCCGCCCCGCCCTCCCGCGGCGGGCACCGGACACTTTCCGACCGCACCTGATCGACCCGGCCCCGGACGGCCGGTGCCCCCAGGTGGTGGTTCGGGAAAACGGCCCCCGGGGCGGCCGGATGAGACGTCCGAAGCCCCGTTGTCCGATGTGGAGCAGCGGCTGCTGCGTCAGCTGCACGAGGAGCTCGCGGCCCGCGAGGATCCGGGCGGTGCGACGTCGACGGACGGGCCGCGGATTTTCCGGGGCGCCAACGGCGGCCGCAAGCCCCGGCCCAACCGGCCGACCGACCCGCCACCGGACCGTGCTAGCTGACCGGGTGGAGGCGCGCTAGGAGACCGGGTTGAGGCCCGCGGGTGCTCACCCCACCCCATCGCCTCGGGGGCCTGGCTAGCCCCGCCCCGCTCCTGAGCGGGGCGGGGACTTGCGCACTAAGGTCGGGTCATGGCTCCCCCTGACTTGCCGGTAGCCCCCCGACCAGCGGCAACGGTCATGCTGCTGCGCGACACCGAAGCCGGGCTCGAGGTGTTCCTGCAACGCCGGGTCAAGGCGATGGCGTTTGCCCCCAGCGTCACCGTGTTCCCCGGTGGCGGGGTGGACGAGCGGGACCGGCAGCCCGCCCGGGACTGTTGGTCCGGTCCGCCGCCGTCCTGGTGGGCCGAGCGGTTCGGCTGCGACGAGCCGCTGGCCGAGGCATTGGTGTGTGCCGCGATCAGGGAGACCTTCGAGGAGTGCGGGGTGCTGCTGGCCAGCGCCCCTGGCGGCGACGCCGAGACCGCCGTGCTGGACGCCACGCCCGAGCAGCTGGCCGCGGCCAGGGCGGAGCTGGTGGACCGGCGCGCCTCACTGGCCGAGGTGATCGCCGCCAACGGTTGGGTGCTGCGCACCGAGCTGCTCCGCCCCTGGGCCAACTGGATCACCCCGGAGATCGAGCCGCGCCGCTACGACGCCCAGTTCTTCGTCGCCGAACTGCCGCCGGGGCAGTGCGCCGATGACGGCACCAGCGAGGTGACGCAGGCGAGCTGGCAGCGTCCGAGCGACGCGCTAGCGGACTGGCACGGCGACCGAATCCAGCTGCTCCCGCCCACCTGGGTCAGCCTGGAGCAACTCGCCGAGCTGCCCGATGTCGCCGCCGTGCTGCACGCCGGCGAGAACCGCCGGATCACCCCGCTGATCCCCAAGGTTCGGCGGGAGGCCGACAAGATCCTGCTCTCGTTGCCCGGCGAGCTGGGTTACGACTCCGCTCCGCTGCAGCTGCGTCCCCGCCAGTCGCCGAGCCCGAACCCACCACGGGGCGGCCTGCTGCCGGAGGGGCAGCGCCCGGCACACCCGGTGTACGAGAAGCTGCGCCCGGTCACCCCGACCGCTTCCGTGCTGCTCGCGGAGAACCCCTCCCCGATGACCCTGGAGGGCACCAACACCTGGCTGCTGCGCGCCCCGGACGCCGACCAGGTGATCGTGATCGACCCTGGTCCACTGGACGAGCCCCACCTGCGGCGGATCGCCGAGCATGGGCCGGTGGCGCAGATCCTGATCACCCACCGGCACTTCGACCACGCCGAGGGCGCCGCCCGGCTGGCCGAGCTGACCCGCGCCCCGGTGCGCGCCCTGGACCCGTCCCTGGTGCTCGGCGACGAGGGCCTGGCCGAGGGCGACGTGGTGGCCGCGGCCGGCGTGGAGCTGCGGGTCCTGGGCACCCCGGGGCACACCTCCGACTCGCTGTGTTTCGTGCTCGAGGACGCCGTGCTCACCGGCGACACCGTGCTGGGCAGGGGCACCACGGTGATCGCCCACCCGGACGGCCGGCTGGGCGACTACCTGGGCTCGCTGCGCCGGCTGGCCGAGCTGCCCGACGGGCTGGCCGTGCTACCCGGGCACGGCCCGGAGCTGGCCGACGCGGGCACGGTGGCCAGGCAGTACCTGGCCCACCGGGAGCAGCGCCTCGAGCAGGTCAGGAAGGCACTGCGCGAGCTGGGCCCGGACGCCAGCCCGCGCCAGGTCGTGGAGCTGGTCTACGCCGACGTCGACCAGGTGCTGTGGCCGGCCGCCGAATCGTCGGTGCGTGCCCAGCTGGAGTACCTGCGCCAGGCCGGGTAGCCGGCCGGTCACCGCTCGCACGCCCCAGCAGCGGGGAGGACCGCGCGGCTCGGCTGGCGCTCCGGGGCCAGGCTGGCGCGCAACAGCGCCACCAGGGCGGCCACCACCAGCGCGGCGGCCGCCCCGGCGAGGAACGCGCTGCTCGGCCCGTACGCCTCCACCAGCGCACCGCCGAGCGCCTGCCCACCGGCCAGCCCGAGGGTGACGGCGGTGATCACCCAGCCGAACGCCTCGGTGGCGGTACCGGCCGGGGCGGCCAACTCCACGGCCATCGACTGGGCGGTCGCCTGCGGGGTGATGGGGCAGCCGGCCACCACCATCGTCACGGCCAGCCAGAGCAGGTCGGGAGCCGCCGCCATTGCGGCCACTCCCAGCCCGAGGGCGCCCAGCAGCGCCGGCAGCCGGTGCTGCAGCGCGCGGGGCCACGGGCGCAACCCGTAGAGCACCCCGGCCAGCACGGAGGCGACCGACGAGCCGGACAGCAGCACACCGGCCAGCTCGGGGCGACCGGCTTCGGTGGCCACCGCGGGCACGCCGACCTCCACCACGCCGACTACCGCCCCGAAGCCCAGCGCGGCCAGCGTGACGACCCGCATGCCAGGGCTGGCCAGCGCGCCCCAGCCGGAGCTGGCCGAGGTGGGGGTGGGCCGACGCCCCCGGACGGTGTCGGTCAGCGCGAACGTCACCGCACCGAGCAGCATCATGCCGACCGCGACGGTCAGCCCGGTGCCCGCCCAGGGCATGGTGATCAGCGCGGCGGCGAACGCCGGGCCGAGGATGAAGAACACCTCCAGGCTGACCGCCTCGTAGGTGTAGGCGGCCTCCCGGCCGGACCCCGGGGGTACCAGGTGCGCCCACAGCGCCCGGGAGGTCCCGGGCAGCGCCGGGGTGCTCAGACCGAGCACCAGGGCGGTGATCACCAGAGGGGTGAGCCCCAGGCGGTGCTCGATGGCCAGCACCAACGCGGTGCCGGCCACGGCGAAGAGCGCGGACGCCGCCAGCAGCGGCCGGGTGGCGCCGAGGCGGTCGATGATGCGGCCCTGCACCACGGAGCCGACCGACTCGCCGATCAGCGCGGCCGCCGCGACGAAGCCGGCCCAGGCGAACGTGCCGTAGCTGCGCTGCACGTAGAACAGCGTGGCCAGGCCGATCATAGCGATCGGGAAGCGGCCCAGTGCGGAGGCCAGCAGTGGGCCTCGGGCACCGGGGATGCGCAGCAGGGCCCGGTAGTCGGTCAGTGAGGTGGGCACTGCCTCAGCCTCGCTGGCCGCGTCCTACCGGGCCACCGAGTTTCACCTGGCCGGGGCCGCGAGGTGTGCTCGGCGGCTCGGCTCGAGGCGAACTCGGCGGCTCAGCGGGCCCGGCGGGCGAGCCGCTCGGGCTCGAGGATGAGCACGCTCTTGCCTTCCAGCCGCAGCCAGCCGCGCTGCGCGAAGTCGGCCAGCGCCTTGTTCACCGTCTCCCGGGAGGCACCGACCAGCTGAGCGATCTCCTCCTGGGTCAGGTCGTGGGTGACCCGCAGCAGACCGGACTCCTGCGAACCGAACTGGCGGGCCAGCTGCAGCAGCGCCTTGGCCACCCGCCCCGGCACGTCGGTGAAGATCAGGTCGGCCAGCGAGTTGTTGGTCCGCCGCAGCCGCCGCGCGATCACCCGAAGAAGCTGCTCGGCGATGTCCGGGCGCTTGGCGATCCACTCCCGCAGCGCGCCGCGGTCCATCGAGTACGCCCGCACTTCGGTGATCGTTGTCGCCGAGGAGGTACGCGGGCCCGGGTCGAAGATGGACAGCTCACCGAACATGTCCGAAGGGCCGAACACCGCGAGTAGGTTTTCCCGACCGTCCGGCGACTTGCGACCGATCTTCACCTTGCCGTTGGCGATGATGTACAGCCGGTCGCCCTGCTCGCCCTCAGCGAAGATCACGTGGCCCCGGGGGAAATCAACAGGCTCGAGCTCCCCGGAGAGCGCCTCGACAGCGCTCGGCTCGACTCCTTGGAAAATGCCCGCGCGCAGCAGGACCTCGTCCACAGCCACTCCTCAACTCGCGGCCGTCGACCCCATTTCGAGCGGATCTAAGAGGTGCCTACGGACCGGAACCGATCAATCGGACGGAAGTCTAGTGCGCCGCATAGTGGCGTTGACCACTGCGACCCGCATATGACCCGCATACGGGTTGCCGACCGGGTGCAATCACGACGCGATGCGCTGCTCTCGCTCGGTGCTCCGCCGGTCCGCACGGGGCCGTCGATCGTCTCGATTCCTCAACCGGAACAGCTCCAGCGCACGTCCGGTACCGGACCGGAAGAGCGCCTTCACCTCGTCGGGACGTGCCCGCTCCAGGAAGTCATCGAGCTCGTCCTGGCGCACGGCCGATTCGCGCAGCCGCGCCTCGACTCGCTCCATACCCAGGGCGAAGAACATCACCAGTAGCGGCACGAGTATTGACAACCAGGCAGTCATGACGACGGGAATCCTCTCGCATCACGCGACGGCTCGGTGCATCGGGGTGGGTGTGTCACGAGAAAGCCGACGAAATCGCGTTGGCAGCGAGGAAGCAGAGGGGGAAGTGGCCGACGCACGGCGGAACGCGCAGCCCAAGGCCCTCGCCGCGGTGGCCCATTGAGAGAACCTGTCGGTGCCATCCGTACCCTGGACAGAGTGACAAAGCCCGTCCGATCGGCACCTCGTCGGAGCAAGCTGGCCGCGCGAGTCGCGGCCGGCGAGAGCGAGCTGGGGCGTACCCGGCGCGCCCGCCGGATGAACCGCATCCTGGCCGAGGCGTACCCGGACGCGCACTGTGAGCTCGATTTCCGCACGCCGCTGGAGCTCGCGGTAGCCACGATCCTGTCCGCGCAGTGCACCGACAAACGGGTCAACGAGGTCACTCCGGCCTTGTTCGCCCGGTACCGCACGGCCGCCGACTACGCCGGCGCGGACCGTACCGAGCTGGAGGAACTGATCCGGCCTACCGGATTCTTCCGCAACAAGGCCAACTCCTTGATGGGTTTGGGCGCGGCGGTGGAGGAAAAGTTCGGCGGGGTGTTGCCGAACACGCTGGAGCAGCTGGTCACGCTGCCGGGCATCGGCCGCAAGACCGCCAACGTGATCCTGGGCAACGCGTTCGGCGTGCCGGGCATCACGGTGGACACCCATTTCGGCCGGCTGGTCCGCCGCTGGGGATGGACCGAGGACGAGGACCCGGTCAAGGTGGAGCACGCGGTGGGCGCGTTGGTCCCGAAGTCGGAGTGGACGATGCTGTCCCATCGGGTGATCTTCCACGGACGGCGGATGTGCCACGCCCGGAACCCGGCCTGCGGGGTTTGCCCACTGGCCGCCGACTGCCCCTCCTTCGGCGCCGGCCCGGTCGATCCGGACAAGGCGGCAACCCTGGTCAAGGGGCCGGAGGCGGCGCATCTGCTGGCCATGGCCGGCATCGGGGTGGACACCACCGACGTCGCGGTGGAGGCTCTTGATGTTGACGCGGGCCTGGCCGGCGGGGTGCCGGTGTCCGCCGCCAAGGCGTTCACCCCGCCGGCGGTCGCTGAGCCGGCGGTGGCTCAGCCGGCGGTGGCTCAGTCGGCTGTGTCAGAGCCGGCCGGCGCCCCGCCAGGAGCGTCTCGGTGACCTCACGGACCGGTCTGACCCGCCGCGAGCTGGTGGCGGCGGGTGTCGTGCTGGTGCTGGCGGTGATCGGGGTTGCGGTGCTGTGGCCGGCTCTGGGCGGGAGGCACTCCGGCGGGTCCGCGCCGAGCACCGCCCCTGCCCAGTCGCCCGCCGCTTCGCCCTGGGACGACGCGGCACTCGAGCCGGCACGGCGGGCGGCCGGGCTGCCCGCGTGCCCCACGGGTGACTCGGCGACGGGCCCGCTGGCCGGGGTGGTGGTGCCCTGCCTCGGCGCGCCCGGCGTGGTTTCCCCGGCCGCCGGGTTGGCCGGGCATGACGCGCTGCTCAACGTGTGGGCCTCGTGGTGCGAGCCGTGCCGCGCCGAGTTGCCCGCGCTGGCCGAGTACGCCGCCCGCCCCGACGCCGTCCCGGTGCTCGAGGTCAACGTGCGGGACCGCCCGGAGGCCGCGCTGGCGCTGCTCGCGGACCTCGGCGTGCGGCTGCCCTCGGTGGCCGATCCCGACGGCACGCTGACCGCCGCCCTGCGGGTGCCCCCGGCGTTGCCGGCCAGTTATCTGCTGCACGCCGACGGCCGGGTGGCCCAGGTGCTGCCACCCACCCCGTTCCGGTCCGCGGATGAGGTGGCCGCCGCCGTGGCCCGGCTCCGCTCGGCCGGGTCATAAACACGCCGTGCCAACCAGCAGGTCAACACCCGTGAGTGGTATTGGTTGCTATAGCGACCAATACCACTCACGGGGTGTGAGCAGGGGAAACGAGTTATGAGCGCGGTGCCGAGCGAGGCGGACAGCGGGGATTCGCGCCGCTGGATGGCGCCGGCCCAGGTCCACCCGGAGCGGGCACCGGACTGGCTGGTTCCGCTGGTGCGCGCCGCCGGCTCGGCTGACCCGGTCGAGCTGAGCCAGCACAACATCGCCGCGCCGGCCACCGGGTCCCGCCGGGCCGCCGTGCTGGTGCTGTTCGGGACCACCGCCCAGGCCGGGCCGGACCTGCTGCTGCAGGAGCGGGCTGGCGGGTTGCGTGATCACGCCGGTCAGGTGTCGTTCCCCGGCGGCGGGTGGGAGGCCACCGACACGGGGCCGGTGGACACGGCGCTGCGTGAGGCCGCCGAGGAGACCGGGCTGGACCCGGCCGGGGTCGTGCCGGTGGCGTTGCTGCCCGAGCTGTACATCCCCCCGTCCGGATTCCGGGTCACCCCGGTGCTGGCACACTGGCGCGATCCGGTGGCGGTCGCGCCGGTCGACCCGGCTGAGACCGCCATGGTGGTGCGTGTCCCGGTCGCCGAGTTGGCCGATCCGGGGAATCGCTTCCTGGTGCGGCACCCGTCGGGCTGGGTAGGGCCGGCGTTCGAGGTGGCGGGCATGGTGGTGTGGGGGTTCACCGGAGGACTGGTGGACGCGGTGCTGCGCATGGGCGGTTGGGAACGCCGCTGGTCGACTGCCCGCCCTAGGGACCTGGATCGGGCGTGGGTGGTGGCTAGGCGGCGCGGAGCCGGGGCATGAGCTGGGTTGATGTCTTTGTGCTGCTGCTCGCGGTGTTGGCCGGCGTGTCCGGTTGGCGGCACGGCATGGCGGTGGCGCTGCTCTCCTTCGTGGGGGTGCTCGGCGGCGCGATCATCGGGGTGCGGCTGGCCCCGCTGCTCGCCCAGAATGTGCAGACCCCGACCGCCCGGGTGATGGTCAGCATCGGGGTGGTGGTGCTGCTGGTCGCCCTGGGGGAGACCACCGGGGTGTTCTTCGGGCGGCGAATCCGGGACCGCATCACCGGCGAGCAGACGCTGCGGGTCGACTCCACGCTCGGCGCCCTCCTGCAGGCGCTGACCGTGGTGCTGGCCGCCTGGCTGGTCGCGCTGCCGCTGGCGTCGGCCAGCTTCCCCGGCCTGGCTTCCGGGATCCGAGGCTCGAAGGTGCTCGCCGGGGTGGACGAGGTGGTCGGCTCGGTACTGCCGTCGGCTCGCCAGCTGCCCTCCGAGCTGCGCGCGTTGCTGGACTCGTCCGGTTTCCCCGACGTGCTCACCCCGTTCGCGCAGACTCCGATCACCGTGGTCGGCCCGCCCAACCTGGCGCTGCAGAGCAGCTCGGAGGTGCGCCTGGCCGCCGAGAGCGTGCTCAAGATCCGCGGCAAGGCCACCCAGTGCTCGCGGGCACTGGAGGGCTCCGGCTTTGTGATCGCGCCGAATCGGGTGGTCACCAACGCCCACGTGGTAGCTGGGACCGCCGAGGTCAGCGTCGAGGTGCCCGGGCGGAGCAGCCGCTCGAAGAGCAAGCCAGCCACGGTGGTCGCCTACGACCCGGAGATCGACGTGGCGGTACTGGCGGTGCCGGGGCTGGACGTGGAGCCGCTGCAGTTCGCCTCCCACGCCGCGACGGTGGCCGACGACGCGATCGTGCTCGGCTATCCGCTGGACGGGCCGTTCAAGGCCACCTCGGCCCGGATCAGGGACCAGATCGACCTGCGCGGATTGGACATCTACAACTCCCAGACAGTCACCAGGGACGTCTACACGATTCGCGCGGTGGTCCGCTCCGGGAACTCCGGCGGGCCGCTGCTCGCCCCGGACGGCACTGTCTACGGCATCGTGTTCGGCGCCGCCCAGGACGACCCGGAAACCGGGTTCGTGCTCACCGCACAGCAGGTTGAGCCGCTGCTCAACAGCGCATCCCGGTTGAACGAAGAGGTGTCGACCGGCAGCTGTGCGGTCTAAGGTCTCAGCGCGCGTTCCCAGCGCCGGCTCGCCGCATCCTGGTCAGTCGCGTAGGAAGTCGGCGATCATCGCGGTGGTGGCCGGCGCGGCTTCCTGATGCGGGAAATGGCCGATGCCGGGCAGCGTGCGGTAGTGGTAGCGGTCGATGGCCACCCAGCGCGCGGAGGACCGCGCGGTGCGCTCCAGCACGCAGGGATCGGCCACCCCGTGCACCTGCAGTACCGGGACGTCCACCCGCCGGGACACCGCGGCGGCGAACCTGCGACCGTCGGGCCGAAGTTGTGACCGGACCGCCCAGCGGAAGTACTCCAGGGCGCAGTGCGCCACACCAGGAATCAGCATCGCCTCCCGGCCGCGGGTGAGCACCTCGGCGAACTCCGGCGCGGCCGCCCACACCGGCCCGGAGCGGGCGCGCATGATCCGTCCCACCCGCGCCGCGCCGTCCGCGCGCAACGACCGCTCC
This sequence comes from Pseudonocardia sp., assembly GCA_036402515.1. Lineage (GTDB taxonomy): Bacteria > Actinomycetota > Actinomycetes > Mycobacteriales > Pseudonocardiaceae > Pseudonocardia. The sequence goes on along the minus strand of DASWST010000007.1, from coordinate 31,034 downwards.
GGCAGCACCGGCAGCTGGAACTCCGCCACCTGGGCGGCCATGGCCTTGCCCTGCCCACGCGGATCGGTCCAGATGGCACGGCGCACGGCCAGTGGATGCGGAGTGTTCAGCACCACCAGCGAGCGCACCATCCGGGGCCGCAGCGCGGCGACCGTCCAGGCCACCAGGCCGCCCCAGCCGTGCCCCACCACGGCGGCCCGCCGCTCGCCGAGCGCCCGAATCAACCCGGACAGGTCGCCGGCCAGCGTCCACAGGTCGTAACCCCTGGGTGGCTTGTCCGAGTCGCCGTAGCCGCGCAGGTCCACCGCGACCACCCGGAAACCGGCCTCGGCCAGCCCCACCAGCTGGTGCCGCCAGGACCACCAGAACTCCGGGAACCCGTGCGCGAGCACCACCAACGGGCCCTCCCCGCACTCCGCCAGATGCAGCTGGATGCCGTTGGCGGACACGTCGCGGTGTCGCCATGGCCCAGGGATGCGTACCGAGGACGGGTCCGGCCCGGTCTTCACCGGCACACGGCTTCGGGGCTCACCGCCACCATGTCCCCGCCGAGGGCGCCGGTCCCGCCGAGGGCGCCGGTATGCGGGTGCTCACCGCTCCAGGGCGGGCGCGTCGTCCCGGCCGCCGCGCTTGCCAAGGGCGGCCGCGGTTTCCTTCATGCTGCTGATGGTCCGCTCCGGCGCGCGGATCCGACGGACCCGCAGGTAACCGATCAGCCCGGCCAACCCGGCCGTGGCCAGCATGATGCCGAACACGATCAGGTACGCCGCCCAGGACATCAGCCAGATGGACAGCAGCTCCGCCACCGCGATGAAGAAGAAGAACAGGCTGAACAGCAGGATGGTCAGCGCGACCAGGAAGAACACGCTGCCCTGGACGCCCTTCTTGACCTCGGCCGTCACCTCGGATCGGGCCAGCTCCAGCTCGGCGCGCAGCAGCGTGGAGACGTGCGAGGACGCCTCCCGCACCAGCCCGCCGATGGACGCGTCCCCGTTCGGGGGGGTCTCGGCGGACAGCGGGATGGAGGGCAGCACGGGTGGGACTTGGCTGCCGGGAGTCGGGCTGGCCACCTCGGGGTCCTCCTGCCGGTACGTCATCTGGGTCACCGCGCGCTCGGCGCGGCTCCCAGCCGAAAGATCGTGGCGACATCGTGCCATGGAGCACCTTGGTACGCCCTGCTAGGGCGTCGCGCGCCGGGTCTGGTGCTCGCGGCCGGTCACTGTATGCCGCCCCGGCCGTCAGCCGACGAGGTCCTGGCACGACTCTGACGCGCCCTTCCGCGCAGGACCAGCAGCGCGGCGCCGAGCAACGAGGCAACGGCGGAGGCGAGCAGCACGGCGGCCTTTGCCCGGTCGGGCAGCGCACCGCCGGCGCTGTGCAGAGCCAGCTCGGCGAGCAGCAGGCTGACGGTGAACCCGACACCGCCGAGCATGGAGACGGCCAACAGGTCGCGCCAGCCCAACCCCTCCGGGCGGACCGCCGGGGTGAGCCACACGGCCAGGAAGCACGCGCCGAAGATCCCGATCGGCTTGCCGAGCAGCAGCCCGACCAGCACGGCCACCGGAACCGGCTCGGTGACCAGGGCGTGTGCCGCCCCGCCACCGATCGGGACGCCGGCGGCGAACAGCGCGAAGACAGGTACGCACAGCCCGGCCGACCAGGGCTGCAGCCGGTGCTCAAGGCGCAACACCGGGGCCTGGTCCTCGCCGGGGTCGGCCCGCACCCTGGTGAGCAGGCCGAGTGCCACCCCGGCCACCGTGGCGTGGATACCGGCCTCGTGCATGGCCAGCCAGGTCGCCAACGCCAACGGGATGTACAGCCACGCGCTGGTCACCCGGCGCCGCTGCAGCCACCAGTACGCCCCGCACAGCGCGGCGGCGGCGGCCAGCGCGACCCAGTGCACCGAGGCGGTGAACAGCACGGCGATCAGCGCGATCGCGCCAAGGTCGTCGACTACAGCCAACCCGAGCAGGAACACCCGCGCGGTGGCCGGCAGTGACGCCCCGGCCAGCGCCAGCACAGCCAGCGCGAACGCGATGTCGGTGGCCACCGGGATCGCCCAGGCACGCTCCATGCCCGGCACCGCCCCGGCGCCACCCAGCCGCAGCACGGCCAGCGCGAGCCCCGCCGGCACCAGCATCCCGCCGAGCGCGGCCACCACCGGCAGCGCCGCGCGCCGGGCGGTGGCCAACTCACCAATCACCAGCTCACGCTTCAACTCGAGGCCGGCCACGAAGAAGAACACCGCGAGCAGCCCGTCGGTGGCCCACTGGGCGAGCGTGAGGTTCAGCGGCAGACCGGGCAGCGACGGGCCCACGGTGACCTCGCGCATCGCCTGGTAGCTGTCCCTGAGCGGAGAGTTCGCCCAGGCCAGGGCGACGATCGCGGCCGCGAGCAGGACCATGCCGCCGATCGTCTCGGTCCGCAGGTAGCGGGCGAACTCGGCGGCGGTGCCGGTGACCGAGTCGGTCACGGCGCTTCTGACCGCGCGGGCGGGGCGGCGGATGCGGCGCACTGGCGGCTCCTGGTGGTCAGCGGTCGGGTGAGTGAACCGCCGACCAGACTTCCCGGCACACCGCCCTCCAGACTACCCCGGGCGGATCAGTCGTCCGGGCGACCGCGCAGCCGCTTGAGCCGGCCCCGCCTGGTCTTCTCGTCCACTCGGCGCTGGCGGGCCCGAGCGGACGGGCGAGTGGGCCGGCGCTGGGGAGGGTCCGGGGCGAGCGCCCTGGCCAGCAGGCCGGCCAGGCGGTCCCTGGCGGCCTCCCGATTGCGCAGCTGGGAGCGGTGCTCGGAGGCCACCACGGTGATCGCTCCGTCGGTGAGCCGCCCGCCCAGCCGGCGGAGCAGCCGCTCGCGCAGCGAGTCCGGTACCGACGGGGAGTTGGCCAGATCCACCGACAGCTCCACCCGCGAATCGGTGGTGTTCACCCCTTGCCCGCCGGGGCCCGACGAGCGGGAGAACCGCCAACGCAGTTCCCCTTCGGGGAGCACGAACGGCTCGGGGCCGGGCACGGCGATCCCGCCACGCCCGGCCCCGCGTTCGGTGCTCGGCCCGGTCAGTCTTCGCCCTTGCCCTCGGCCAGACCGGTGGAGATCAGGTCCATCACGGTGGAGTCGGCCAGCGTGGTGACGTCGCCGATCTCCCGGTTCTCCGCGACGTCCTTGAGCAGCCGGCGCATGATCTTCCCGGACCGGGTCTTGGGCAGCTCGTCCACCACCATGATCTGGCGGGGCTTGGCGATCGGACCGATCTCCTTGGAGACGTGGTCACGCAGGGCCTTGATGGCTTCCTCGCCCTTGGCCTCGTCCTTGGCCACGTTGCCACGCAGGATCACGAACGCCACGATGCCCTGCCCGGTGGTCGGGTCGGACGCGCCGACCACCGCCGCCTCGGCCACCGTCGGATGGCTGACCAGCGCGGACTCCACCTCGGTGGTGGAGATGTTGTGGCCGGAGACGAGCATGATGTCGTCCACCCGACCGAGCATCCAGATGGATCCGTCGTCGTCGTACTTGGCGCCGTCGCCGGCGAAGTAGTAGCCCTGCTTGGCAAACCGCGACCAGTACGTCTCCTTGAACCGCTCCTCGTCGCCCCACACCCCGCGCAGCATGGCCGGCCATGGCTTGTCCAGCACCAGGAAGCCGCCCTGGCCGTCGCCCACCTTGTTGCCTTCGTCGTCCACGATCGCCGCCGAGATGCCGGGCAGCGCGCGCATCGCCGAGCCGGGCTTCGCGGCGGTCACCCCGGGCAGCGGAGCGATCATGATCGCGCCGGTCTCGGTCTGCCACCAGGTGTCCTCGATCGGACAGTTGTTGTGGCCGATGTGCTCGCGGTACCACATCCAGGCCTCGGGGTTGATCGGCTCACCCACGCTGCCGAGCACCCGCAGGCTGGACAGGTCGTACTTGTCCGGGATGTCCGCGCCCCACTTCATGAAGGTGCGGATCAGCGTCGGCGCGGTGTAGTAGATCGACACCCCGTACTTCTGCACGATCTCCCAGTGCCGACCCTCGTGCGGGGTGTTCGGGGTGCCCTCGTACATCACCGAGGTGGCCCGGTTGGCCAGCGGCCCGTACACGATGTAGCTGTGCCCGGTGACCCAGCCGATGTCGGCGGTACACCAGAAGACGTCGGTGTCCGGCTTGAGGTCGAACACGTTGCGGTGGGTGTACGCGGCCTGGGTCAGGTAGCCGCCCGAGGTGTGCACCACGCCCTTCGGCTTACCGGTGGTGCCCGAGGTGTAGAGGATGAACAGCGGGTGCTCGGAGTCGAACGCCTCCGGGCTGTGCTTGTCGGACTGGCTCTCCACCGCCTCGTGCCACCACAGGTCCCGGCCCTCGGTCATCGGCACGTCGGTTTCGGTGCGGCGGACGACGATCACGTGCTCGACGCTGGGGGTGTCGGTCAGCGCCTCGTCGATGTTCTCCTTCATCGGCGCCGGCTTGCCCCGGCGGAACTGCCCGTCGGAGGTGATCACTAGCTTGGCCTCGGCGTCCTGCACCCGCGAGCGCAGCGCGCCCGGGGAGAACCCGCCGAACACCACACTGTGCAGCGCGCCCACCCGGGCGCAGGCCAGGATGGAGAACACCGCCTCCGGGATCATCGGCAGCTGGATCGCCACCCGGTCGCCTTTGCCGACGCCCAGTTCGGTGAGCGCGTTGGCCGCCTTGGACACCTCCCGCTGCAGGTCGGCGTAGGTGATGGTCCTGGTGTCGCCCGGCTCGCCCTCCCAATGGAAGGCCACCTGGTCGCCGTGGCCCTCCTCGACGTGGCGGTCCACGCAGTTGTAGGCGACGTTCAGCTTGCCGCCCACGAACCACTTGGCGAACGGTGCGCCCGTCCAGTCCAGCACCTGGTCCCAGCGCTTCTCCCAGACCAGCTGGTCGGCCTGCTCGGCCCAGAAGGCCTCGCGGTCGGCGTCCGCGTGGGCATACATCTCCTCGGTCGCGTTCGCCTGCGCGGCGAACTCGTCGCTCGGCGGGAAACTGCGTGTCTCGGTGGATAGATTGCTCAGGGTCTGGCTGGAGTCGGTCACCCGTTCCTCCTGGTTGTGGTGCTCGTCTGTGATGTGGCCCAGTTCTCACGCACCCGGCGTTCAGCCATACGGATAGCCGTGGCTCGCGGATGGGAAACCTAGTGTCTGACCGTAGCGGAGTGGCTACCGGGCGGCTGATTGACCTGGAGCACGAAATGACTGCTCGGCGCCGGTAGCCGGGCGGCGGCCTCGGCGATAGGTGGGCCGGCGGGCAGCTGGCCCGGTTTGGCAGGATCGCCGGGTGAGCTCCACTGCCGCCGACCCGCTAGCCCCGCTCGTCGAGCTGCCCGGAGTGGCGGACGCGGTGGCGCGGGTGCGCGACGCGGTATCCCGGGCGCACGCGCATCCGACGAACCGGCGCGGCTGGCCGGCCACCGCGGCGGAGGCCAGCGTTCGGGCGGCGCGGGCCTCGGCGGCACTGGACGGCGGCCGGGCCGAGCTGCCGCCCGACGGTGTGGTGGACGACCCGGTGCTGGCCGGCGCGCTGCGGGTCGCCGAGGAGCTCGGCCGGTTGCTGCCGGTGTGGCGGCGGGCGCCGCTCCAGGCGCTGGCCAGGCTGCATGTGCTGGCCGCCACCGACCTGGTGCCGGCCGATGAGCGGGAGGCCGTTCTGGGCCGACCTCGGCGCGAGCCGGGGGTGACCGGGCGGTTGGAGCTGCTCGGTCGACTGGTGAGTACGAGCGGGGCACCAGGGCCGGTGCTGGTCGCGGTGGTGCACGGCGAGCTGCTGGCGGTGGCGCCGTTCTCGGCGGCGAACGGGGTGGTGGCCAGGGCGGCGGCCCGCTTGACCGGGCTGAGCACTGGGTTGGATCCGAAGGGCCTCGCCGTACCGGAGGTCGGGCACCTGCGCCGGTCCGGGGAGTACCGGGAGGCGGCCGCGGGGTTCGCCTCCGGGACCGGCGAGGCGCTCGGCCGCTGGTTGCTGCACTGCTGCGCGGCCTGGGAGCTGGGTGCTCGGGAGGCGGTGACGATCGCCGAGGCGGCCGGGGCCCGGACATGAGTCGGGCGGTGCCCGGACATGAGGCGGCCGGTGCCCGGGACATGAGTCGGGCGGCGCCCCCGAGGGAACACCGCCCGACGCGTATGAATATTCGGGTTCCAGGCGTGCACTACGTGTCGTGCTCTTGGCCTCGGCGTCCGGCGTCCCAGTACGCAGGCCCACGACGACATGCCTCCCGCGGCGTGCTGTGCGTGGAGTGCCCGGTATTCATACCCGGAGCCCTGGCTGGGGTGGACGAGGCTTCTCTGCCGCTTCGCCCCTGGCCGACCAGAGGTCCGTGTCCCCATTCCTACTGGGTGGTGGCGGTCACATCAAGAGCCTGCGGCAAGTGCACCGTTTCAGACACTCTCGGTGCAGAGCGGAAGTGCCCCGACCGAGGAGTAGTCATCCGTTCAGGGCCTTGTGAGATGGGCGTCAACGGGGAGTCGTCAACTCGTCGCCCCGGCTCACCCGCGAGTCGAGCTGAATAGCTCAGACAGGGGTTTGCCGCCTTGGACGGGATTTGCGTACTCAGACCGGAGTTTGGCGCCCAAACCATCGCGCGCCGAGCACGGCGATCACCGCGAGTCCGCCAACCGCGAACGCGAACGAGAGGGCTCCGGTAGGCAGCAGTGAGCGGACCCGGGAGCTGAGCCGGACGTAGAGCGGGATCGGCGCGACGAAGTTGACCACCGGCCAGCCCTGCGCCCGGGCGATCCGGCGCAGCGCGCGGTCCGGGTTGACCGCGTGTGGATGACCGACCAGCTCCAACAGCGGAAGGTCTGTGATCGAGTCGGAGTAGGCGTAGCACTCGGCCAGTTGATAGCCGTGCTGATCGGCCAGCGCCCGCGCGGCGACCGCCTTGCCTTCGCCGTAGCAGTAGAAGTCGATCTCGCCGGTGTACCGGCCGTCGAGCACGGCCATCCGGGTTCCCGCGGAGTGCTCGGCGCCGAGCGCCGCGGCGATCGGCTGCACCATCTCCTCGCCGGAAGCGGAGACGACCACCACATGGTGGCCGCGCCGGTGGTGGTCGTCGATCAGTGCGGCTGCCTCCGCGTAGATCATCGGGTGCAGAATCTCGCCGAGTGCCTGCTCGATCACCGCGCGTACCTCGGCAACCTCCCAGCCGGCGCACAGCGCGCTGATCCGCTCGCGCATGCGCTCCATGAAGTCGGCATCCGCGCCGGCCACCATCAGCAGCAGCTGGGCATAGCCGCTGCGCACCAGGGCACGCCGGCCGATCAGCCCCCGGTCGCGCAGCGGGCCACTGAAGGCCAGCGTGCTGGAGCCGGCGATGATCGTCTTGTCCAGGTCGAAGAACGCCGCGACGGGGGTGGCGTGGACGCCCGCGGTCGTGACGCGGCCGTCGACGTCCGTGGCGCCGTTTGTAGCGCCGTTTGTGGCGCGGGCGCCATTGGTCACAACGCCGGCGGGGGGTGGCGCGTGCGCCTCCTCCGGGGTGTCCGGGCTGGACGATGGGGTGCGACCGTACACGTCGGCGAGCATAGAGAAGGGGATCCCGGTTCCGTTGCGGGCTCCTCGGATACGGATCTGTATCTACCCACAAGATTTCGGGCGAGTTGGCCCAGATGGCGCTACAGTACGTAGGTCTGGCTTCGGCTGGACAGGTTCAGCTCGACCCCCCGGAGCTGAACCGTACGACGACCCCCGCCTTCCCCCCTGGCGGGGGTCGTCCACATTTCGGGACAAGTAGCGGGTGCATTCGGTCTCTAGCTCGTGGGCGGCCATTTCGGTGCCCGGGGCCTTGCGGATTTGCCGGCGGCACTGGCGGGCCTGACATGCTGACTCACAGCTACCTCCTAGCATGCCCTGCATCCGCGCTTTGGGCACTATTCGAGGCCTCGCAGACGATATTTTTCCGGCATCGAAACGTGAAAGCCACATTCTGTTCATCACCAGCGCCAATGCGGTCACCGCCCGTCATTGCCCGCTTGCAGTCCGCGTCGGGCGGCTCCAGTCCCTGTATCCCCCTCCGCCTCCTCCGTAGCGGCCCAACTCCTCGCCCGCGCACCACGCGGGCCCGCCGGAGTCCGCGCGAGGGGGACCCCCACTTACTAGCGTCTCGCGCGGCGCCGACAGTTCCGCGCGGATGAGCCCAGAGCCGCCTGAGTTATCCACAAGGCGGTGGGTTATCCACAAGTTGATCAAAGCCGCTACCCATGCCCGGCAATTCGGCAGACGGTGGAAACACCTCTGGCGAGCCGGCCGATCCGGCGTCGCCTCGAGCCGAGCCGGGAGGGTGCGGGCATGGATCAACAGCGGACATTGGTGCTGATCGAGGACGATGAGTTGCTCGACGACGTGCTGCGGCTGGCCGCCGCGGCCGGTTGTGAGCTCGAGCGGGTGTCGGATCCTTCGGCCGCGCGGCTGCGCTGGTCTTCGGCCCCGCTCGTGCTGCTCGACGAAGCCGCCGCCCTTGGTTGCGCCCGAGCCGGCCTGGGCCGCCGCCAGCGGGTTGTCGTGGTGTCCCGGGGGGAACCGCCTGGCGGCCTGTGGCAACACGCGGTCGCGGTCGGCGCCGAGCACGTCATTGCCCTGCCCCAGGGGGAGAGCTGGCTGGTCGCCGCGCTGGCCGATGCGGCGGAGGGGGTGAGCCGCCGGGGGCGGGTGGTCGCGGTGGTAGGTGGCCGGGGTGGAGCCGGCGCGTCGGTGCTCGCCACGGCGGTCGCCATCGCCGGGATGGCCGACGGCGAGCGGGTCATGCTGGTGGACTGCGATCCGTTGGGCGGGGGGCTGGATCTGCTGCTCGGCGCGGAGGATGCGCAGGGCCTGCGTTGGCCGGATCTGGCGTTGTCCGAAGGCCGGGTGGCTTCGGCATCGCTACGGGCCGCGTTGCCCCGGCCGGCCCTGGGCAGCGGCCCCGGTGAGCTCACCGTGCTGTCTTGTGATCGCGGCGGTGCGGGGCCACGACCCGGAGCGGTTGCCTCGGTGCTGGACGCGGGGCGGCGGGCCGGTGAGACGGTGGTGTGTGACGTGCCCCGGTACCCGACCGAGGCCGCGCTGGCCGCGCTCGACGGAGCCGACCTGACGGTTCTGCTGGTTCCGGCCGAGGTGCGTTCCACGGCCGCCGCCGCGCGGGTGGCCGGCGTGCTGCGACAGCGCGGGTCCTCCGTCCAGCTGGTGGTGCGTGGCCCGTCGCCCGGCGGGTTGTCCCCGAGGGATGTCGCCGCCGCGCTCGGGTTGCCGCTGTTGCACGCCATGCGTCCCCAGCCCGGCCTGGCCCGCGCGTTGGACCGGGGCGCGCCGCCCGGCACCCGCCGCGGCCCGCTGGCCGTCGCGGCCCGCGCGGTGCTCGACGAGCTGCACAGCCAGGCCGGCGGAGCCCCGCTCGGCGAGGTGTCCGCGTGACCGCCCCGGCCCTGGTCGACAGGGTGCGCGAGCGGCTCGCGAGCGCCGGTGGCGAGATCAGCGCGGCGGTGGTCGCCGCGGCCGTCAGGGCGGAGGCCGGCGGGGTCGTCTCCGACGTCGACGTGTTGTCCGCCCTACGGATGCTCCAGCAGGAGTTCACCGGCGCCGGCCCGCTCGAGCCCTTGCTGCGCGACCCCGGCACCACCGATGTGCTGGTCACCGCGCCAGACTCGGTGTGGGTGGACCGGGGCGACGGGCTGATCCGCGCTGACGTGCGCTTCACCGACGAGGCTTCGGTGCGCCGGCTGGCCCAGCGACTGGCGCTTGCCGCCGGGCGCCGGCTGGACGACGCCAGCCCCTACGTCGATGCTCTCTTGCCGGGCAGCGGGGTGCGGCTGCATGCGGTGCTCGCCCCGATCGCGGCGGACGGCACCTGCCTCTCGCTGCGCACGCTGCGCCCCGCGGCCCACGATCTGGCCACCCTGCGCCGGCTCGGCACCGTGGATGAGACCGGTTGGCGGCTGCTGCGCGCGATCGTGTCCGCCCGGTTGGCGTTCCTGATTTCCGGCGGTACCGCCTCGGGCAAGACAACCCTGCTCTCCGCGCTGATCGGCTGCGTACCGCATGACGAGCGGGTGATCTGTGTGGAGGACGCCGAGGAGTTGCGCCCGGCGCACCCGCACGTGGTCCGGCTGGTCTCCCGACCGCCCAACATCGAGGGAGCCGGCGAGGTCGTGCTGCGCGACCTGGTCCGCCAAGCCCTGCGCATGCGGCCGGATCGGCTGATCGTCGGTGAAGTCCGGGGCGCCGAGGTCTGCGATCTGCTCGCCGCGCTGAACACCGGGCACGAGGGCGGCGCCGGCACCGTGCACGCCAACTCGACGAGGGAGGTCCCCGCGCGGATGGAGGCGCTCGCCGCGCTCGGCGGGATGTCCCGGGCCGCCCTGCACAGCCAGCTGGCCGCGGCCGTCCAGGTACTGCTGCACGTGGTGCGGGCGGAGTGTGGCGCGCGCCGGCTGGCCGCGGTCGCGGTACTAGAACGCACCGACGGCGGGTTGATCGCGGAGCCGGTGTGGGAACGGGGGCGGGGCTGGGGCGACGTCCGGGGTCGCCGCGCGCTCGACGCCCTGCTGCGGGAGCGCGGGGTCGAGCCGCCATGGTGACCGCGCCGCTCGACCCGCGCTGGTCCTGGGTGGCCGCCACGCTCGCGCTGGCTGCCGCGGTCGCATGCTGGCCGGCCTCCCCGGCGCGGAGCCGGCTGGTCGCCCTGCTGGCGCCCGCGCGAGGGCCCGGCGGGTGCCTCGGTCGCCTCGCTGGCTGGATTGCCGTGGAACCACGCCGGGGTGCGGTGGTCCTGGTGGTTTCGGCGCTGTGCGGCGGGCTTCTGGCGGGCGCCGGTGGCACGATCGCCGCGGGCATCGCGTCGAGCTTCGGTTACCACCGATGGCGTGCCGGGGCGGTGCGCCGTGGGCGGGCAAGTGAGGTCGCCGCGCTGCTCGACGCGGTCGCGGTCATGACGGCTGAGCTACGAGCGGGCGCGCACCCGGCTAGCGCCGCGGCCGCGGCGGCGGTGGGCCGCGGGGTGGTGCACCGGGTGCTCACCTCGGTGGCGGCCGGTGCCCAGCTGGGCGCCCAGGTTCCCGCGTTGCTCGAGCGGCACGCCGGCAAGGAACCGGCCATAGCTGACGAGCTGAGACGCATGGCGGCCGCCTGGGCCTTGGCCGAACGCCACGGTGCCACCCTCGCCGAGCTGATGGACGCCGTGCGTGCCGATCTGGAGGCGCGGGTTCGACTGGCCGGGCAGATCAAGGCGCAGCTGGCCGGTCCCCGGGCTTCCTCGGCGGTGCTGGCCGGCTTGCCCGTGCTCGGTGTCGCGTTGGGCCAGGGGATCGGCGCCAACCCGTGGCAGGTATTGGCCGGCACGCCGGTCGGCCAGGGTCTATTGGTGGTGGGGACCGGATTGGTCTGCGCCGGGATGCTGTGGAGCGGGCGGATCACCGGCAAGGCGGTGCCCCAATGACCTCGCTGCTGCTACTGGCGTCGGCACTGCTGGTGGCTCCGTCGTGGTCGCCGGGCCGGGCCCGGCTGATCAGGCTCCGGCAGGTCGAGAGCGCCCAAGCCCCACCTGCGTGGCGGGCCGGCCGCACGGTCTTGCCGGCTGTGTCCGGGCTGGCGATCGGGTTGCTCACCCTCACCACGCTGGGCGGCGTGCTGGGCCCGGTGCTTGCCGCCCCGCTGGGGGTCGGCTCCGCTCTGGTGTGCCGGCGGTTGCTCGGCCGCGAGCGCCAACCCGACTTGGACCCGCTCCGTCTCGCCGGCGGCTGGGACCTGTTGGCCGCCTGCCTGCGCTCAGGTCTGCCGGTCCCGCTTGCCGTCCGCGCGATTGCCCAGCACATGCCGCGCAGCGCGGCCGCCGAGCTGGGCACCATCGCCGACCGGCTGGCTCTCGGTGCCGACCCGGGTACCGCATGGGATGTGCCGGAAACCTCACCGGTCCACAAGCTTGCCCGAGCGGCCCGCCGCTCCGCGCGCAGCGGCGCCAGCCTGGCCACCGTGGCCCAGGCCGCGGCCGCCGAGGTACGAGGCGCGGCGCTGGATCTGGCGGCGGCCCGAGGCCAGCGCGCCGGTGTGCTCATCACCGGACCGCTCGGACTGTGCTTCCTGCCGGCATTCCTCGCCATGGGCGTGGTCCCGGTGGTGATTGGCCTGGCAAGCGGCCTGGCGGTGGCGTGGTGAACATCTTGAGCCACCTCGGGCCGCCCGGCCCGAGGTCAACCGCGTCGGCTCGAACGGCGCGGTCCGAACCGAGACAGGGAGAAGAACATGCGTCATGTGCGGTTATGGCTGACGGGGCGGGTCCGGGCGGCGCTGGCCGGGGACGACGGGATGAGCACCGCCGAGTATGCGATCGGCACCATCGCCGCGGCGGCGTTCGCGGCGGTCCTCTACGCGGTGGTCAAAGGCGACTCGGTGGTCAGTGCGCTCACCTCCATCGTGCAACGGGCCCTGTCGGTGAACTTCTAGGCCGGCCCAGCGGATGCGCCGGCGCCAACGACCGGGGTGCCGTGACGGTCGAGGCAGCGCTCGCGCTGTGTTCGCTGGTTTTGGTGCTGGCGTTGGCCATCGGGGCGGTCGCGGCGGCCGGCGCCCAGCTGCGCTGCATGGACGCCGCCAGGGAGGCCGCCAGGTTGGTGGCTCGCGGGGAACCTGATCGCGCGCGTCATGCCGCCGAGGCCATTGCGCCTGGCGGCGCCCGGGTGGACATCCGAACCGTCGGCGACGAGGTGACTGTGCAGGTTTCCAAAGGCGTCGACCAACTGCCCGGGCTGACCGTCTCCGGACGGGCGCTGGGCGTGCTGGAGCCGGGAGTGCTGATCGGTGGCTCACCGGAGGCCGAGCCGGGCGTTCCGAGCGGGCCGCCGTGAGTCCGGCCCGGCGGTGCGCCGGCCGCATCGATGAGCGGGATTGTGGCGTCGCCACGGTGTGGGCCGCGGGTGGCATGGCGGTGGTACTGGCGCTCACCGCGGTCGGGGTCAACCTCGGGGCGGCCATCGGTAGCCGACATCGGGCCGAGGCGGCCGCCGATCTGGCCGCGTTGGCCGCCGCGAGCCACGCGGGGGATGGGGAGACCCCCGCGTGCGCGCATGGCGCGCGGGTGGCGGAAGGGATGTCCGCGCGGCTGGTCAGTTGCCGGCTCTCCGGGTGGGAAGCGAGGGTCGAGCTTGAGGTCAGGCCGCCGCTGTCACTCGGTGGGTGGGGAATTGCCCGAGGCCGGGCTCGGGCTGGGCCAGCCCCGGGATGACGGCACGGCGCGCGGCCGTGCCGTGGCGGAATTGTTAAGGAAAGGCGGTAAGTGGTGGGCAGGTCTCGGCGAACGGGCGGGAACGCGGCTATGTGGCAGCCGCCGCCTATTGGTTGCGCGTTCCCCCGCTGAGCCCTCCCAAGGGTGGCGCTCGTCGTAGACACCGCGCCGATCGGCGACATGAGCTGGCGCGGCCTCCCCTTGGCCCTTTGACTTGTGGTTGCGCGGTATCGCCGTGGCGAGAACCGCACGTATGACGACGGAGGACACGGCAATGTCGTGGTGGGACAGCTATCGCGCGGTGTACCGCGCCGAGCTGAAGGCCAGCGCGTTCGAGCTGGCGGATCACGGTTGGCCGGTACTTCGCGGCAACTACTGGCAAGCCGACCGGTGGGTGGGAGCGGACGGTGCCTCGGTAACCGGTCTTGCTCCGCTGGATGTCGATGGATTGGCAGCCAGCCGGGATCCGGCAGAGGTCGACGCGTGGTGGTCGGAACGGCCTTACTCGGTGCTGCTGGCGACCGGGTTTGTGGTCGACGCCATCGAGGTGTCCGCGCTGGTTGGCCGCCGGGTGTGCGCGAGGCTCCGGGAGACCGACCTGGTGGTTCCGGTAGCGGCCACGCCGACCGGGCGTTGGTGGTTCGCGGTCCGTGCCGGCGAGGCGCTGCGCCCGGAGCTCGCCTCACGCCCGGACGCGATCCTGCACAGCCGGGGATCGTGGGTGGCGGCGCCACCCTCGGAAGGGCCGCAGGGCGTCGTGCACTGGCGGGTCCCGCCACCCGCTTGCGGGTGGAGCTTGCCCGACCCGTGCGACCTGCAGGTGGCGCTGCTGGAGGTGCTCGGGCAGCGGCCGCCGGTCGTTCCGGCGGACACCGGGCTCGGTTCCGTGGGTACCGGCGTTCGGTCCTGAGCCGCGCCCAGCCCCGGGCAGGTCCTCGGATCAGCTGGCCGCGGAGGGTGCGTTGTGCCGATCCCGGGCGCGGCCTCCTCGGCTGAGCGCTTCCAGCACGATGTCGAGCACGATCACCGCGCCCTCCTTGTCCAGCGGGTTGTTGCCATTGCCGCACTTGGGTGACTGCACGCAGGACGGGCAGCCGGCCGGGCACTCGCATCCGGCGATGGCGTTGCGGGTCGCGGCCAGCCAGGGGCCGAGCTCCTGGTAGCCCCGCTCGGCGAACCCGGCGCCACCCGGGTGGCCGTCGTGGACGAACACCGTCGGCGCGCCGGTGTCCGGGTGCAGTGCGGTGGACATCCCGCCGATGTCCCACCGGTCGCACACCGCGAACAGCGGCAGCAGTCCGATCGCGGCGTGCTCGGCGGCGTGCAGCGAACCGGGGATCCGAGAGGAGTCCAGCCCGGCGGCGAGCAGCAAGGACTCCTCGATGGTGTACCAGACCGCTCGGGTGTGCAGGGTCTGCGGCGGCATGTCCAACGGCACCGTCTCGATCACTTCACCGCTCGGCCGGCGCCGCAGGTAGGACACCACCTGCGAGGTCACCGTGACGTCCCCCAGCTGGACGGTCACCCCCGGCGGCGGTACGCCCGGCGGCGGTAGGGACATCGGATCCGCGGCGAGCTCGGGCTCGACCACGGCGACGTCGACGACGCTGCGGGCCGACGTGGACCAGTCCGGCTCCTCGGCGTGCACAAGCGCGAGCCCGTCATCCAGGTTCAGCTCGTCGACCACGAAGCTGACGCCCCGGTGCAGGTACACCGCGCCCGGATGCAGGGTGGCGGGCGCGGTCGCCGCATCCACCGTGCCCAGCATCCGACCGGTGTCCGCCTCCACCACGACCACCTGGCCGGCCCCGGAGCCCCGGATGTCCACCTGGGCCGCCGGACGCTCGGAGGGCAGTGGCCAGAACCAGCCGGCCGGCCGCCGCCGCAACACCCCGTCCTCGACCAGCGCATCCAGCACCGCGTGTGCCTTCGCGCCCCCGAACACCGAGTCCACCTCGGCATCGGTCACCGGGGATTCTGCGGCCGCGCAGGCCAGCTGAGGCGCCAGCACGTACGGGTTCGTCGGATCCAGCACACAGCTCTCCACCGGCCGGCCCAGCAGCGCCTCGGGGTGATGCACGAGGTAGGTGTCCAGCGGGTCGTCCCTGGCCACCAGCACGACCAGCGCCTCCCGGCCAGCCCGACCGGCCCGCCCGGCCTGCTGCCAGAACGACGCCCGGGTGCCGGGGAACCCGGCGACCAGGACCGCATCCAGCCCGACGATGTCGATGCCCAACTCCAGCGCGTTCGTCGAGGCCACGCCGAGCAGCTCACCGGAGTCCAGCGCGGCCTCCAGCGCGCGCCGCTCTTCGGGCAGGAACCCGGCCCGGTACGCCGATACCCGCGCGGCGAGCGCCGGATCCACCTCGGCCAGGCTGCGGGCGGCCCGCAGCGCGGTCACCTCGGCGCCGCGTCTGGACCGCACGAACGCCAGCGTGCGCGCCCCCTCGACCACCAGATCGGCCAGCATCCGGCCGGCCTCCGCGCCCGCCGACCGGCGCACCGGGGCGCCGTTCTCACCGGTCAGCTCCTCCAACAGCGGCGGTTCCCAGAGCGCGACGGTGCGCGGGCCGCGTGGCGACCCGTCCTCGGTGATCGCGGTGACCGGGACGCCGACCAACCGCGACGCCGACTCCGCTGGCTGGGCCACCGTGGCCGAGGCCAGCACAAATGTCGGCGTGGCCCCGTAGCGCGCGCACAGCCGACGCAGCCGACGCAGCAGCAGTGCCACGTGGGATCCGAACAGCCCTCGGTAGGCATGGCATTCGTCGATCACCACGTAGCGCAGCCGGCGCAGGAAGCTGCCCCACTTCGCGTGCCGGGGCAGGATCGTGCGGTGCAGCATGTCCGGGTTGCTGAACACCCACCGGGAGTGCGCGCGCACCCAGTCCCGCTCCTCCAGCGCGGTGTCTCCGTCGAAGCACGCCGCGCGCAGTTCATCGAACCCGCAGGCCAGTACCGCACCCAGTTGGTCCGCGCCGAGCGCCTTGGTCGGTGACAGGTACAGCGCGGTGGCCTTCGGATCCTCGAGCAGCCCGGTCAGCACGGGCAGTTGGTAGGCCAGCGACTTCCCGGACGCGGTTCCGGTGGCCAGCACCACGTGCCGCCCGGCGCGCGCCAACGATGCCGCGGCAACCTGGTGCGACCAGGGCCGGCGAACACCGAGGTCGCCCAGCGCGGCCACCGCGCGTGGGTGCGCCCAGTCCGGCCAGTCGGCCTCCTCGGCCGGGCGCGCGGGCAGCTGGGCCACGTGGGTCAGCGGGGACTCGCCGAGGGGGACCCCCGCCAGTACCCGACCCAGCAAACCCCCGGGCCGGGGCTGTCCGGCGGTTGCCGGCGGCGCGGGGCGGACCCTCGGCGCGGCGGGTTCCGCGCGAGGATCAAGAGGCGGAGCGTCGGTCGACGCACCGGGGTAGGAACCGGGGAGAGCGGGCATCGGTCTCATTGTGACCCGCCGGACCGACAACATGAGTCGGCCGCCCACCCCGAGCAGCTTCGCCGCCCGTCAGGCCGTCCCGGGACGACACTCGAATACCGAGGGGCGGCCGGAGTCAGCTGGTCCGCGAACCGACCTGGACCCGGCGAGGACTGGGCCCGCGAACCGAGCCCGGACCTGGCGCGAACCGGGGGCCGCCGATGAGATGCAATATCAAACGATCGCGTTCCGCACCGGGTGTTCGGCATGGCGAGCTCAGCACTAATCCCACCAACCCGGGTGAATTCTGGCCGAGCTGAGAATGATGCTCGACACGTTTTGCCAGGGATGCCTATACCCGTTCTCAGCAGCCCGAGAGGCCCCCCATACACTGCGCCCACATCGGGGTTCGCTGACTAGCGGCACCGTCATGAACAACGTGAGGATCGGTCCAAGGTCAGTACTGATCTCGCCGTCCCCCCGTTGACGAATGCGATTTCAACCAGGAGGACGGATGTCCCGGCTCATTCTCGCGGAGGGCCTTGAGCTCTCCTCGAGTGACCGCACCGTGGTCGGTGTGGTCGCCGTGGTCGCCCTTATCGCGCTGGTGATCGGTTTCTTCTTGCGCAAGGAGGTGCTGGCCGCTGGCCAGGGCACCGAGCGCATGCAGGAGATCGGTCGCGCGGTGCAGGAGGGTGCCGCGGCTTACCTCAACCGACAGTTCCGCACGCTCGGCATTTTTGTCGTGATCGTGTTCGTCCTGCTGTTCGTCCTGCCGGCGGACACCACGGGCGAGCGGATCGGCCGATCGATCTTCTTCGTGATCGGCGCGCTGTTCTCGGCCACCATCGGCTATCTCGGCATGTGGTTGGCAACCCGGGCGAACATCCGGGTCGCTGCCGCCGCCCGCGAGGAGGGCGGCCGGGAGAAGGCCATGCGGGTCGCGTTCCGGACCGGTGGCGCGGTCGGCATGTTCACCGTCGGCCTCGGCCTGTTCGGCGCCGCGCTGGTGGTCATGGTCTACGCCGGCCAGGCGCCCAAGGTGCTGGAGGGCTTCGGTTTCGGTGCCGCGCTGCTGGCCATGTTCATGAGGGTCGGCGGCGGCATCTTCACCAAGGCCGCCGACGTGGGCGCCGACCTGGTCGGCAAGGTCGAGCAAGGTATCCCGGAGGACGACCCGCGCAACGCCGCGACCATCGCCGACAACGTCGGCGACAACGTGGGTGACTGCGCCGGTATGGCCGCCGACCTGTTCGAGTCCTACGCCGTCATGCTGGTCGCGGCGCTGATCCTGGGCTCGGCGGCATTCGGTCTGCAGGGCCTGCTGTTCCCGCTGATCGTGCCGGCCATCGGCGTGATCACCGCGGTGCTCGGCGTCTACATCACCCGGGCGAAGCCCGGTGAGGGCGGCCTCAAGGCGATCAACCGCAGCTTCTACATCTCGGCGGTGTTCTCCGCCGTGCTGTGCGTGGCCGCCGCGTTCCTCTACCTGCCGAACAGCTTCGACAAGCTCTCCGGCCCGACCGACACCACCGTGGTCACCGACACCGCCGGGGCCAACCCGCAGGTGATCGCGTCCGTATCGGTGATCATCGGCATTGTGCTGGCCGGCATCATCCTGTGGCTCACCGGCTACTACACCGGCACCGAGCACAAGCCGGTCAAGGACGTCGGCGACTCCGCCCGCACCGGCGCGGCCACCGTCATCCTGTCCGGTATCTCGATCGGCTTCGAGTCCGCCGTCTACACCGCACTGGTGATCGCGGCGGCGGTGTTCGGGGCGTTCCTGCTGGGCGGCGCCTCGGTGACCGTCGCGCTGTTCGCGGTGGCGCTGGCCGGTACCGGTCTGCTCACCACGGTCGGCGTGATCGTGGCGATGGACACCTTCGGCCCGGTCAGCGACAACGCGCAGGGCATCGCGGAGATGTCCGGGGACGTGACCGGCGACGGGGTGGTCATCCTCACCGAGCTGGACGCGGTGGGTAACACCACCAAGGCCATCACCAAGGGCATCGCGATCGCTACCGCGGTGCTGGCCGCGACCGCGCTGTTCGGCTCCTACCGCGACGCCATCACCAACACCCTGGCCACGGCCGGGCAGGCGGCGGCGTCGCTGCCCCGCTCGTTCCTCTACCAGGTGTTCAGCCCGAACGTGCTGGTCGGCGTGATCATCGGCGCGGCCGTGGTGTTCATGTTCTCCGGCTTGGCGATCAACGCGGTGACCCGCGCCGCCGGTGCCATCGTGTTCGAGGTGCGCCGGCAGTTCCGGGAGAACCCCGGGATCATGGAGGGCACCGTCCGCCCGGAGTACGGCCGAGTGGTCGACATCTGCACCAGGGACTCGCTGCGCGAGCTGGCCACCCCCGGGTTGCTGGCGATCTTCGCGCCGATCGCGGTCGGCTTCGGTCTGGGCGTCGGGCCGCTGGCCGGTTACCTGGCCGGCGCCATCGCTACGGGCACCCTGATGGCCATCTTCCTGGCCAATTCCGGTGGTGCCTGGGACAACGGCAAGAAGCTGATCGAGGACGGCATCCACGGCGGCAAGGGCTCAGACGCCCACGCCGCCACGGTCATCGGTGACACCGTCGGTGACCCGTTCAAGGACACCGCCGGCCCGGCGATCAACCCGCTGATCAAGGTGATGAACCTGGTCTCGGTGCTGATCGCGCCGGCCGTGGTGGCGCTCTCCGTGGGCAGCACGGCGTCCACACCGTTCCGGCTGGTGATCGCGCTGATCGCGGTGGCCATCATCGTCGCGGCGGTGGTGACCTCCAAGCGGCGGTCCACCTCCATCGCGGACACGCCGGCGGAGGAGCCGGTCCGCTGACTGCTGTGTGACGTCTGCACAGTTCAACGCTGTTCCGCGCCGCCTGGTCCCGAGTCGGGGTCAGGCGGCGCGGTACGTTCGCGGCCGGTTCGCGGCGCCGAGGACCAGCACTGCCCCTGGCGGCCGTCGCGTCCCGAGGAGGAGGCCAGATGCGTCGTCGGGTGAGCAGGCCAGTCAGCACCGTGCCAGGGGTCGGGATGGGCTCGGGGATGGGCATTGTGGCGGCGGTGCTGGCGCTGGTGGTCAGCCTGGCCGGGTGCGCCACACCGGCGCCGGGAAACGGCCAGCTGCCGGCGGCCGACGACCCGGTCGCCTGGGCCGGTAGGTTGTGCGCCTCGCTGCAGCCGCTCGGCGCGCTGAAGGGGCAGCTCCCAGCGATGGACCCGAATGACCCCTCGACCGGCCGGGCCACCCTGAGCACGTACTTCACCAGCGCGGAGCAGGCCGCCGACCAGGCGCTGACCGGGTTGGCCGGGGCGGGGTCGTCGCCGATCGCGGGTGGCGATGACGCGGTGGCCGCACTGAGCGGTGCGCTGCACCGATTACGGGATGCCTACCACGAGGCCAAGACCAAGATCGATGCCATCGATCCGAAGGACCCGGTAGGCCTGGGTACCCAACTGCCTGGGATCTTCAGCTCGCTCGCGGCGGCAAGCAACGACGCGGCCCTGAACACCCTGGGCACCAACGCCGGGCTCAACGACGCGGTCAAAAAGGCAGCCAGCTGCTCGCTGATGTCCCGATCGGCGGGTGCCGGAGGGTAGGGAATTGCGTGATCGTGCCGAGCGAGTGTGTGCTACGCCACTCTTCTGGGTGTGACGTGGAGCGCTTTTCGACGGGCCTCACGCCCCGGCTGGCTCGGCCAATCGGGGCTTCTTGAGTGCCCAACCGGTTGAACTTCCGGCGTCCCGCCGCCGACGGCGGCCAGCTCGCCCGTGGATCTTTGGGCTGAGCCAGCAAGATCGCTACAGGGGTCGCGCGAGCCACTGGCGCGCTTACGCCACGGGCGCTTCCCATGGCCCGCGTGCGAACCTCTCGACGCCTCACCAGGACAGCCCTGGTGGCCCTCGCGGGTGGGCGGGCGGAGTGAGAGCTGGCCCGGATGGGCGCTCCGCGGCCGAAGCCGGCGCGTCGACCAAGTCGGATCGAACGACTGTTCTACCGTAGCTCGTTGTGGCGCAGCTGTCCTTCTTCTCCGCCGAGGCCCGGGAGGTCCGGCTGGACGACCTGGCCGGGCTGCTCTGCGGGCCGGCGCAGGTGGTCCGGTTCGGGGCCAGCGACACTGCCCGGCTGAGCATCGTGCTCACCGACCTGACCCGGGTGCCCGCGTTGACCGCAGAGGCGGCTTCGCGGGGGGTGGCCACCGAGCTGGCCAGCAGCGAGTCCGGATCCCCTGTGCTGCGTACCGCGTTCCGCCGCGATCTGGTCGAACTGGCTGCTCAGTGGTGCCGAGGGGCGGTCAAGGCGGTGCCGGAAGATTTCGCCATGGACGGAGCGTTACTGCGGATGTGGGTGCTTGCCTCGGGTGTTCCGGACCGCCGCTCCGGCTACCTGCTGGGGCTGGATCCATACGCTCCCCAGACGCACGTACCGCTCGCTGACGCGGTGACCAGGATGGGCCTGCCGGTGCTCCGGCTGGGGCCGCGCGGGGCGGGCCCGGCGCTGCGCATAGCGGGGGCTCGCCGGTTGCGCCGGTTGGCCGAATTCGTCGGGCCGCCGCCGGACTACGCGCTGGCCCCGGGGTGGCCCGGTGGCCCGTGCGGGGAGCCGTCCGAGGGCGGATGAGTCAGGCCTGGCCGGACGCTGCAGAGCTGGCTGGCCGCCCGGCGGCGGGGCCGGGGCGGCTCGGTGCCGGAGCGGTTCGGCGGGGATTGGCGAGCCGCCGCCAGGGAAGTCCCGCGACCCGGCCGAACGACGTGGCGCGTCGGGTCGACGGAGACGCGGTCTCCGGGCGGCCGGGGCCTCGGCGGCGCGCGGGGCGCCACCGTGCGCACTCAGCGGCCGGGGCGACCTGGCAGGGAGTGACCGGACGGGCCGGTGCGCTTGGTGGGGCCATTGGTGCGGGTTGACGGGCTGGTTACGCTGCCGCTCTGCTCCACGGCACCTGTGGATGGGCGTGTGCAGCGACCGGTCGGGATGTGCGAGTCTGGCGGGTGCGGCATGTCGGGGGGTAGCTGGTGGCGCGTAAGTGAGCGCCGGGAGGAAGGGAACGGACTCGGAAGTGGTAGCGGGAAGGACTAGCGGGGGCTCGTCCAAGAAGAAGAGCGGCGCCGCATCTAGCGGTGCCGCCGGCAATGGCGCGCGCAATGGCGCCGGCCAGGGCAACGGCGCGGCCGCTCGCAGGCTGGTCATCGTGGAGTCCCCGGCGAAGGCGCGCAAGATCGCGTCGTACCTGGGCTCCAACTATGTGGTCGAGTCCTCTCGGGGCCACATCCGGGACCTGCCGCGCGGTGCCGCGGACGTGCCGGCGAAATATAAGGGCGAGTCCTGGGCCCGTCTCGGGGTCAACGTGGACAACGCCTTCGAGCCGCTCTACGTGGTCACCCCCGAGAAGCGCTCCACGGTCACCGAGCTCAAGGACGCCCTCAAGGACGTCGACGAGCTGCTCCTCGCGACGGACGGCGACCGCGAGGGCGAGGCCATCGCCTGGCACCTGCTGGAGACGCTGAAGCCGAAGGTGCCGGTCAGCCGCATGGTGTTCCACGAGATCACCGAGCCGGCCATCCTGGCCGCCGCCGCCAATCCCCGCGAGCTGGACCACGACCTGGTGGACGCCCAGGAGACCCGACGCATTCTGGACCGGCTCTACGGCTACGAGGTCTCCCCGGTGCTGTGGAAGAAGGTCATGCCGAAGCTCTCGGCTGGCCGAGTGCAGTCGGTGGCCACCCGCATCATCGTGCAGCGCGAGCGGGAGCGGATGGCGTTCGTCTCCGCCGGCTACTGGGACATCGCGGGAAGCTTCGCCACCGACGGCAAGACGAGCGGCACCGACGCCGGTGAGCCGAAGACCTTCGGCGCCCGCCTGGTCTCGGTGGACGGCAACAAGGTGGCCACCGGGCGCGACTTCGGGCCCGACGGGCAGCTGAAGGGGTCCGCTGTGGCCCTGGACGAGGCCAGCGCGCGCCGGCTGGCCGAGGCGCTCGAGGGCCGCGACTTCACCGTCGCCAGCGTGGAGTCCAAGCCGTACACCCGCCGCCCGTACGCGCCGTTCATGACCTCCACGTTGCAGCAGGAGGCCGGCCGCAAGCTGCGGTTCTCCTCCGAGCGCACCATGCGCTCCGCCCAGCGGCTGTACGAGAACGGCTACATCACCTACATGCGTACCGACTCGACCACGCTGTCCGAGACGGCGATCAGCGCGGCGCGTGCCCAGGCCCGAGAGCTGTACGGGGACGCCTACGTGGCCGACAAGCCACGCCAGTACACCCGCAAGGTGAAGAACGCGCAGGAGGCACACGAGGCGATCCGGCCGGCCGGGGAGTCCTTCCGCACGCCCGGGCAGATCGCCCGCGAGGTCGACGGCGACGACTTCCGGCTCTACGAGCTGATCTGGCAGCGCACGGTCGCCTCGCAGATGGCCGACGCCCGGGGCACCACGGTGTCGGTGCGGGTCACCGGAACCGCCGCCACCGGCGAGGAAGTCATCTTCGCCGCGTCCGGGCGGACCATCACCTTCGCCGGCTTCCTGAAGGCATACGTGGAGACGGTGGACGAGCAGGCTGGCGGCGAGGCGGACGATGCCGAGCGCCGGCTGCCGTCGCTGACCGAGGGCCAGGAGCTGTCCGCCCAGGCGCTCACTCCGGAAGGGCACACCACCAACGCGCCGGCCCGCTACACCGAGCCCAGCCTGATCAAGGCCCTCGAGGAGCTGGGCATCGGCCGCCCCTCCACCTACACCTCGATCATCAAGACCATTCAGGATCGTGGCTACGTGTGGAAGAAGGGCAGCGCGCTGGTGCCGTCCTGGGTGGCGTTCGCCGTGGTCGGGCTGCTGGAGCGGCACTTCGGCCGGCTGGTTGACTACAACTTCACCGCCGCGATGGAGGACGAGCTGGACTCGATCGCCTCCGGTGACCAGCAGCGCACCGACTGGCTGTCCGGTTTCTACTTCGGTCTCGACGCGCTGCCCGGTGGCTCTGACGGCGCGGCTACCCCTTCGGGCGGCGCGGCCGGCTCGGAGAGCTCGGTGGCTCGCTCCGGCGGGCTGAAGAAGCTGGTCGGGGTCAACCTGGAGGAGATCGACGCCAGGGAGATCAACGCCATTCCGCTGTTCAGCGACGCGCAGGGCCACGAGGTCGTGGTCCGGGTGGGCCGTTACGGGCCGTACCTGGAGCGCATCGTGGACGGCCAGTCGCAGCGGGCCAACCTGCCCGAGGATCTCCCGCCGGACGAGCTGACCACCGAAGCCGCCGAGCAGCTGTTCAGCGTCCCGCAGGAGGGCCGTTCGCTGGGCGCCGACCCGGTCACCGGGCACGAGATCGTGGCCAAGGAGGGCCGGTACGGTCCCTACGTCACCGAGGTGCTGCCCGAACCGGACGGGGACACACCGAAGAAGAACCAGGCCAAGCCCCGGTCCGGCTCGCTGTTCAATTCAATGGCGCTGGACACGGTCACCCTGGAAGACGCGCTGCGGCTGCTCACCCTGCCCAGGGTGGTAGGCACCGACCCGGCGTCCGGGGAGGAGATCACCGCGCAGAACGGCCGGTACGGGCCCTACCTGAAGAAGGGCACCGACTCGCGCTCGCTGGGCGACGAGGAGCAGATCTTCAACGTCACCCTGGACGAGGCGCTGAAGATCTACGCGCAGCCCAAGCAGCGTGGGCGGGGCCGGGCCTCGGCCACCCCGCCGCTGCGTGAGCTGGGCACCGATCCGGTATCCGGCAAGCAGATGGTGATCAAGGACGGCCGGTTCGGCCCGTATGTCACCGAAGGCGAGACGAACGCCTCGCTGCGCAAGGGCGACAGCGTGGAGGCGCTGACCGACGAGCGCGCGGCCGAGCTGTTGGCTGAGCGGCGCGCCAAGGGTGGGGCGCCGAAGCGTGGTGGCGCCGCCCCGAAGCGGCCCACTCGTCGCAAGGCCGGCACCTCAGCCTGACCCAACTGCCGTACGGACCCCGCGGCCCGGGGGTCTGTACGGCGGGCGGGAACGGGCCACCGGCGGAGTCGCGGTCCGCGCCGGCGGTCGGTGAACCGGTCGCGCACTCTATTGGGGCTCACCTGACGGTGCGTTTTTGCTGAGCTGAATCGGCCGAACTCCCGCATGTCGGGTAGGTCCGAAGCTAGGCTCACCGAGTGTGAGCAGTGATCCGCAGTGGGCCCCCGACGGCACCCAGCCTCCGGAGCTGCACACCGATCCGATGCTGCCGGCCATCACCGACGACATGCTGCCGCCGCTGGCCAATCCCCGGGTGCCCACGCTGGACGATCGGGTGCTCGCGGAGTTGCTGGCCGAGCTCGAAGGCGACGACAGCCCTCCGGCCGACGCGCTCGACGACGTGGACGCGCCGGCGCGGAACCGCTCGACCGCTGACCCTTTGGCCGCGCCTCGACTGCCCCCGGAGTCGACCGGCTTCGACGTCGACTCCCTGGCCGCGCCCCGACTGGCCCCGGACCCCACCCGCTTTGCCGCCGAGCCCACGGCCGCGCCCCAGCTGGCCGTGGACCCGAGTGATCTGGGGGTCCCCGATCCGGACAATCTGGCCGCCCAGATCGAGCTCGGGGCGGTCCCGCTGCCTCGACCGGACCCGGAGAACAGCGCAGCGGGCGGCCGACCCGCTCAGCCGCCACGCACCCGGATGTCCGGTACGACGCCCGGGGCAGGCCAGCCGCTCCGCCCCAGGATCAGCCAGCCACTCGGCGCCCGACCCGGCCGCGCGCCGGGCAGCCGTGCCGGAGCGCCAGGCAGCCGTGCCGGAGCGGGGGGCAGCCCCCTCGGCCACTCGGGCGTCGGCCCGGTGATCCGCTCCGAATACGGCGATTTCCGCCCCCCGGTCGCCCGGGTCTCCGACGTGCCGACCGGTCTGACCGGCCTGACCCGCAAATCCCGGAGCAAGGTCGGCTCCGTGCTGTTCACCGTGGTCTTCATCGCCATCTTCGTGCTGATCCTGATCCAGGCACTGGCCAGCGTGTTCACCGCCAGCGCCGGGCACTGAGTCGGCTTCCGGGGCCGACCGCGCCGACCGGGAGCCACCCTGGCCGGCCGGTTCCGGGCCGGTGCCTGAGCGGCCGCTCATGGTCGACGGCTACGCTGGGATAGCCCAGATGATCCCACGGTGCGGCTCGCCGCCACGAGGAGGTGAGGCGCGATCGCACCCGATTCCGCCCCCGCCGGCGCGGCCGACCCTCCGCGTGGGGCGTCCGATCCCGCGTCCCTCGGCGGCCTCGGCGGGGCTTCCTCGGTCACCCACCGGGTGCGCGGCGTGCTCGCCATCCCGGCCTTTCGTCGGCTGTGGCTGGTCACCGCGCTGGCTTCGACCGGTGACTGGCTGTCACTGCTGGCGCTCTCCGCGCTGGCCACCCAGCTGACCACGAGCTATCAGGCGCAGAGTTTTGCGCTCGGCGGCGTGGTGGCCACCAGGCTGCTGCCGGCGTTGCTACTGGGCCCGATCGCGGGCGTGTTGGCGGACAAGTTCGACCGCCGCAAGCTGATGGTCATCTGCGATGTGGCCAGGTTCGGGCTGTTCTTCTCCATCCCGTTGGTGGGCTCGCTGTGGTGGCTGTTCGCGGCCACCTTCCTGATCGAGATCTGCTCGATGTTCTGGATCCCGGCCAAGGACGCCTCGATCCCGAACCTGCTGCGCCGGCCGGACCAGGTGGAGACGGCCAACCAGCTGTCCCTGGCGATGACCTACGGCGTCTCGGTGCTCACCGCGTCCGGGCTGTTCACCGCGGTCTCCACGGTGGGCAACCTGCTGGGTGACCGACCCACGCCGACCACCACGGTCTACATCGCCCTGATGATGAACGGCTCCGGCTATCTGCTCACCGCGCTCACCGTGTGGTTCGGCATCCGGGAGATCTCCGGGCGTTCGCCGGGTCGGACCAGGGACGACGGCGCCGGGCTGCTCGCGCTGCTGCACGACGGCGCCCGGTTCGTCGGCTCGACGCCGCTGATCCGCGGTCTGGTGATCGGGATCATGGGTGCATTCGCGGCCGGCGGCGCGGTAATCGCACTGGCCAAGCTGTACGCCACCAGCCTCGGCGGCGGCGATGCGGCGTACGGGATGTTGTTCGTCTCGGTGTTCATCGGCATGGCCGCGGGCATGGGCGTGGTGCCCACCCTGGGCCGCCGATTGCCGCACAACCGCCTGTTCGGTGCCGCGATCGTGGCCGCCGGGCTGAGTCTGGTGCTGGTCGCGATCGCCCCGCACCTCTTCATCGCGCTGGCCGCGGTGGCGCTGGTCGGCTGTTGCGCCGGGGTCGCCTTCCTCACCGGGCTGACCATCATCGGCTCGCAGGTCGCCAACGAGGTGCGTGGTCGGGTGGTGGCGTTCGTCCAGTCCATCGTGCGGCTGGACCTGCTCGCCTCGATGTCCGTGGTGCCGCTCGCGGTCGGGCTGGTGCAGACCAGGGTGGTGGACATGTTCGGGCATCCGGTGCACGTGGACGGCACGCGGACGGTGCTGGGGGTGGCCGGCTTGGTCGCCTCCGTGGTCGGCGTGTTGGCATACCGACAGATGGACGACCGCCGTTCCGAGCCGCTCCTGCCCGACCTGCTCGCCGCGCTGCGCCGAGGGGCCCGCCGTCCGGTCGGTGGCGTGCTCATCGCGGTGGAGGGGGCCACCTCGGTGGAGTCCGCCGAGCAGACCCGCCGGCTGGTGGCCTGGCTGCGCGCGGAGGGATGTTCGGTCACCCAGCCCGGCGAGTTCCGCCCGGACGAAGATCGGCTGACCGGCGCTGTCCTCGGCGCCGAGCTGACCAGCACCAGGGCCCGTGCGCTGGCCGCCGCCGCGGTGCGCGCGGACGTGGTGGAGCGGGAGGTCCGTCCGGCGCTGGAGGCCGGCGAGATCGTGGTGATAGACCGGTTCCTGGGCAGCCCACTGATCGAGTTCGGCTCACCGGACGACCTGGACGGCCACGAACTGCACAGCCTGACGAACTGGGCGACCGGGCGGCTTCGCCCGGACGTGACGGTGCTGCTGGACCGGGCTCCGTCGGACGGTCCGGTCGGCACCGGTCACCGCGCGGCGCTGGCCATGGGCGAGGAGCACCTGCGGGTGCAGCGCTGGCTGACCAGGATGGCGGCCGCCGAACCGCACCGCTACGTCGTGGTGGACGCGGACGCCGACCCCGAAATCGTCGAGGACCGGGTCCGCGCGGAGATCCGTCCGCTGGTCGGCGCGCGTCCGGCCAAGCGGCGACCGAGCGCGCGACAGCCCCGGTAGCGGGCCGATGACGGTGATATCGGTCGGCGGGGTCTGGGCGGATCTGGTCGGACAGGATCGGGCGATCGCCGAGCTGGTCTCGGCCGCCACCGACCCGACCGCGATGACCCATGCCTGGCTGTTCACCGGCCCTCCCGGGTCCGGTCGGTCGGTGGCCGCCAGAGCGTTCGCCGCCGCGTTGCAATGCCCGGAACACGGCTGTGGGCACTGCCAGGCGTGCCGGACAGTGCTCGCCGGGACACACCCCGACGTGCGCGAGGTGGTCCCGGAAGGGCTGTCCATCTCGGTATCCGAGATGCGCGCGCTGGTGCAGATCGCGGCTCGCCGGCCGAGTACCGGCGGATGGCAGATCGTGGTCATCGCCGACGCCGACCGGCTCACCGAGGGCGCGGCGAATGCCCTGCTCAAAGCGGTTGAGGAACCGTCGGCACGGACGGTGTTCCTGCTCTGCGCGCCGTCCGATCATCCCGACGACGTGCCGGTGACGATCCGATCGCGGTGCAGGCTGGTGCCGCTGCGCACTCCGCCGGCGGAGGCCATCGCCGCGGTGCTGGCCTCCCGGGACGGCGTCGACCCGGAGATCGCGCGGTGGGCGGCCTCGGTGTGCGGTGGGCACGTCGGCCGGGCCCGCCGACTCGCCAGGGACCCCGACGCGCGCGCCCGCCGCGAGCAGGTGCTGACAGTGCCGCTGTCGCTGCGCGGCTTCGGCGAGGTGTTCACCGCCGCCGACGATCTGATCGGCTCCGCCGAGGCCGAGGCGGCCGACGTGGCCGGTTCCCGGGACGCCGCCGAGCGGGAGGCGCTCTCCGTGGCGATGGGCGCGGGCGGCACCGGCAAGGGAGTGGCCGCCGCCCAGCGCGGCGCGAAGGCGGCCGAGCGTGAGCTGGAGCGGCGGCAGAAGTCCCGCGCCACCCGGAGCCAGCGGGATGCGTTGGACCGTGCCCTGGTCGACCTGGCCGGGTTCTACCGGGACGTGCTCGCCGCCCGGTTCGGCGCCTCGGTGCCGGCGACCCACCCGGACCGGGCGCAAGACGTGCACCAGGCCGCGGTGGCCTGGTCGCCGGAGTCAACCCTGCGCCGGCTGGAGGCGGTGTTGAGCTGCCGCGAGGCGCTGGAGCTCAACGTCAAGCCGCGGATCGCGGTGGAGGCCATGCTGACCGTGCTGCACCGGGGTTGAGCCCGCGCAACCGCCCCGCAGCCGGCAGCTAAACTGGTTCCGGCACAACGCCGCCTTAGCTCAGTCGGTTAGAGCGACGCACTCGTAATGCGTAGGTCCGGGGTTCGACTCCCCGAGGCGGCTCCATGAAAGGCCCAGGTCAGGGGTTTGGCTGGGCCGGCCAGGCTAGCCGGCTGATCACCCCGTGGCATGAGGCTTGTTCGTGCATCGGGGGCGACGCTTCAGGAGATCGTGGTTCCTGTGCTGGTGGTCAACAAGAAGCGCAAGAGCGACACCAGGTTGGTCAACGTAGAGGTGTGGCCGGAGTCCGACAAGATCACCACCGGGCAGGTCGTCGTCCGCCTGTTCCAGTCCGAGCCGGTCAGCGACAAGGTTCAGCCGCGCACGCTCCGGGCTGGACTCTACGTCGGTGAGACCCTGATCTCGAACACCGCCGACCTGACCTTCAGTCAAACCTCAGACGACAAGCGTGACCGCTACCAGAGCGCACGGATGCTCCTGAGCCAGGACGCCAACGACTACAACAACCGTGTCGGCCTCGTCGGGTACTGGGACGTCGTGGTGTTCGACGAGTTCGCCGGAAGGAAGAAGCGCACTGATAGGGCGCTCGTCGACATCATGAAGAACTACATGGCGAACAAGTCGTTCTCCCGTGGTGTCGAGACGCTGGGTGCCGAGGCCTCGATGGTCTTCGTCGGCAACACCTCGCACACCGTGCCGTACATGCTCAAGAACTCGGACCTGTTTGACGAGCTTCCGGAGGCCTACCACGACTCTGCCTACCTCGACCGTCTGCACTACTACATCCCCGGCTGGGAAGTCGACATCATCCGCGGCGAGATGTTCTCCAACGGCTACGGGTTTGTTGTCGACTACATCGCAGAAGTCCTGAAGTCGATGCGCTCGCAGGACTACTCCGACCGCTACCAGCAGCAGTTCACGCTCTCATCCGACACCTCAACCCGAGACCGCGACAGCATCCACAAGACCTTTTCCGGTCATTAGGAGATCGAGGAGATCCTGCGCATCGACTCCACGATGGCCGACGTCAGGTTTGGGTACCTCGACACCGACGGTGCGTGGCATGCCGTCTCCACGCTGGAGGAGGACGAGTACCCCAGTTACTACCACCGCGGCCGCAACGAGGAGACCGAGCCCGATGAGGCACTCACAGATACCGCCCCGCTGGGCGGCGTCGCCGTGGCGACCGATGCAGCTGTTGCTGGCAAGCCTGCGGAGCCGGAACCTGAGCCCGAGCTATTCCAAGGTCACCGTGAGTACCAAGAGGGTCAGCGTGGCGTCTCGTTCGATTCGCTGCTCGTCCCGTACCTTCGCGGTGCTTCGCAGATCACAATCATCGATCCATACGTGCGTACGTTCCACCAGGTCAGGAACCTCATGGAACTGGTCGAGGGGATCGCGCGCGGCAAGGACTTAGCCGACGAAGTGACGCTGAAACTGGTGACGGTCGAGAACCAGGACGGTCCGGAGAAGCTGCAGAAGCAGTATGAATACCTCGTGCAGATCAAGCAGAGCGCGGCCGTGCTTGGTGTCATCATCGACGTTGAGTTCGTTGATTCTCGGTCGATCCATGACCGTTCGATCACCGCAGACACGTGCTGGAAGCATGCTGCTCGGACGCGGTCTCGACATCTTTCAGCTCGGGAGCACCAGCCCATTCGACCTAGCTACGAGATATCAGAAGTACCGCGATTTGAGAGGCTTCGGCATCACCTACCTTCGAGCTCCGGACGACGCTAGTCATGGAATCAGTGACTGACTTGTGCTGCGCTGCCAACGTCTTCCGGAGTTGTTGCGATGCCCGCTGCGGCGCCGGCCACTCCGAAGACCGAGTTAGGCATCGACGTGTGGTTCGTCGGGGTCTAGACCGTCGATCTCTGGATTGACGTCCTCGAGCTCGTCAGCCAGTTGTGCAAGCGTCTTGCCCTCGGGAGTCACCCAGAATATGGGGCCCTGGGGTGAGATCTCTTCGCCTGTCGCGGCCAACACGATCTCGTAGGCTAGTTTCGAGGTCGAATAAG
>DASWST010000006.1:0-12975 GCA_036402515.1 Pseudonocardia sp. | reverse complement strand
CAGCCGCTCCACGAGCTCATGGGTGTCCCGCTCGTCGGCCAACTGGGCACCGAGCCACTTGAGCTCCTCGGCCGCCGGGCGGATGGCGCGACGGTCCAGGGTTCGGGAGAAGCCGAGCAGGGTGCAGCGCAGCTGCCGGGTGGTGACCCGCATCTTGGCGACCGCTTCCGGGCTCGCCTGGCGGGCGCCGGGCTCCTGCTCACGCAGGTTCCTGACCTGGGCGCGCAGCGCATCCTGGACCACCTGGCCGGCCGTGGGCCCGGGGCCGGCCGGTAATTGGTCGATCGACGATTGCTGGGTCTGAGCCGAGGATGCGACGTTGCTCATTGCGCGCCTTCCTCGGCGAGGTAATGGTCCGTCACCGGAGCGGCACCCGTGGGCGGCTCGCTCTCCAGGTGGCCACCTCGGCGCAGGTACACGGTGCGGGTGGCCAGTGCCCTCATCGCGGGCCGGTGGGTGGTCATGATCACCGTGCGGTCCTCGATCAGCCTGGTCAGCGCCTGCACCACCACCGCTTCGGCGTGCACGTCCAGCCCGGCGGTGGGCTCGTCGAGCAGCACCACCGGGGCGTTGACCAGCAGCGCGCGGGCGATGCCGACCCGCTGGCACTGGCCACCGGACAGCCCGACGCCCCCGCTGCCGATCACGGTGTCCAGCCCGTCGGGCAGCCGGTCGGTGAACTCGGTGACCAAGGCGGCCTCCGCGACCAGGGCGATCTCGGAGTGCGAGGTGTTGGGGCGGCCGTAGCGGATGTTGTCGGCCAGCGAGCCAGTGAACAGGAAGGTGTCCTGGAGCACCATCGCCACCTGCTGGTGCAGCCAGTCTTCGGGGGTGTCGGGGACGGAGTGCCCGTCCAGCAGGACGTGCCCGTGGGTGGGCCGGTACAGCCCGCCGATCAGCGACAGCAGCGTGGACTTGCCGGCCCCGTTGTCCCCGAGCAGCGCGATGCGTTCGCCCGGCTCGATGAGGTGGGTGATCCCCTCGAAGACCGGGCCCCGGCCGTAGTCCAGGCCGACCTCGCGCAGCTCGATCTGTCCCCGCACCCGCTCCGGCAAGGGCTCCACCGTGCCGAGGTGGTCGGCGGGCTGGTCGAGGATGGCGCCGATGCGCGAGGCGGACGCGGCGCCCTGGGCGAAGCTGGGGGCGAGCTTCGCCAAGGTCTGCATCGGCTTGAAGATTTGCTGCAGGTAGCTGGTGACCACCACCAGCACCCCGACCGACCACCAGGAGTGCAGGGCGCCGTAGCCGCCGACGAACAGCAGCAGCGCGGTGCCCAGCGCGCTGACCAGCTCCAGAACGGGGCTGAACCGGGCGCTGACGTCCACCTTTCGCAGCCCGAGCTGGAGCACGTCGGCGTTCTGGGTGCCGAAGCGGCGATCTTCAAGCCCTTGGCTGCCGAAGGCGTGCACGGTGCGGATGCCCTGCAGCGACTCGGTGACGAACCCGGTCAGATCGCCGATGGCCGCGCGCCGCTGCCGCGAGTACTGCCGGGTCAACCGCGCGAAGCGTTGCGCGGTCCGGAACACCAGCGGGGAGACGGTGAGCGCGATCAGCCCGAGCCGCCAGTCGACCGCGATCATCACCACGAGGGTGCCGACCAGGGCGAGCACCGCCGGGATCAGGTCGGTGAACAGGTCCAGCAGGCTGGACTCCACCTGGGAGGTGTCGCTGACCACCCGGCTGGTCAGCTCACCCACGGTCTGGCGGTCGTGGAAGGTCATGGGCAGCCGCTCGGCGTAGTCGAATACGTCGGCCCGGATACGCGAGGTGATCCGTTCGCCGGCGCCGTTCAACATCACGTCGCCCAGATAGTCGAACAACCCGGAGGCCGCCGTGATCACCAGCACGGCGACCGCGGCGACGGAGAGCATCGCCACGGCCGAGCCGCCGAACCATTCGGCCACCGCGTGGAGCACACCGCCGCTGCTCTGGCCCTTCAGCAGATCGTTGATCACCAGCGCGAGAGGCCACGGCGCGGCCAGGTTGGCGGCCAGCTCCAGCCCGCGCATTGCCACGCCCCCGTACAACGCCCGCCGTTCCGGGCCGGCGTAGCTCTTGAACCGCCACAGCTCCTGAAGGGTGCTGCGGTCCCGCGCGCCGCTCTGGCTTCTGTGCTTGGTGTGCGCGGCGGCCGAGCCGCCGGAGCTGTTGGCCTGCATTCGTGGTCTCCTGGTTATCGGGGGGAGCTGAGCTGGGTCGGGAGGTACGCGCCGAATGCCGTTTCGCGGCCAGCGGAGTTTTGCGGTTTCGTGCGTTGAATCGGAATTATCAGCGAGGCCAAGCGGAGGGTCATGACCAGAAGCAGTCACCGGTGGTACTCAATTCAGCGCTGGTGATCGGTGTGGTTGTTGGCGGTTGCCCACGCGGCGACTTGGCTCCGGTTGTGGAAACCGAGTTTGTTCAAGATGTGTTTGACGTGGTTTTCCGCGGTTCTTTCGGAAATGAAAAGGACGTCGGCTATTTGGCGGTTGGTAAGCCCTCGGGCGAGGAGGTCGGCGATCTCGCTCTGACGTCGGGTCAGCTGGGTGGGAGCGACCGCGCGCGATGTGTGGCGCAGAGATCCGGCGAGTGCGCCGGCGCTGGAGCGCAGCGGGGCCATGCCCAGCTCCTCAGCGAGGCGGGCGGCGTCCGCGGCGAGGACGAGCGCCTCGGACCTGTCCCGGTCGCCGCGCCGGCTCAGCACTCGGGCGAGCTCGAAGCGGGCCTGGGCTTCGAACGGCGGTAGGCCGGCGCGCTGGTTGGCGTCGATCGCGGCCCGCAGGTGGTGGGCGGCGCGGTCCTGCTTGTCGAGGGTGGTGGCCAGCACTCCGAGGGACAGCTGCACCGATCCGGTGAATGTCGTCTGGCAACTCCCGGACGCGGCGAAGTAGTCGGCCCAGGGCAACAGTCGCTGGTAGGCCACGGTGGCGCCATCGGCGTCGTCGAGCAGGGCGGCCAGCCGGGCGCGCTCCTCGATGCGTGGCAGCGTGCTCGGACCCGGCAGATGCCAGCTGTCCCAGCTCGGCAGCCGCTGGTAGTGCATCGCGGCCCGGTCCATCTCGCCGCGACTTGCGTAGTAGGAGGCCAGGTAAACCCGCCCGGAGCCGGCCCGGTCGAAGATCGTCGACGTCTGCTCCTCGAGGGCGTGGGTGCAGGCCTCGAATGCCGGGTCGCCGGTCAACGCGGCCAGGTGGGTGCCGACCAGAGCATTGAGGTAGCCCAGCCGCTGGTAGAGGCCGTCGGCGACGAGTCGCTGAGCACGCGCGAGATACCGCCCGGCGTCCCCGAACCGGCCCCGTCCGATAGCCAGCGCGCGGTTCGCGCTGGTCACATACATGTCGGGGATGGGTTGGCGCAGCAGCGCGGCGATCTCGTCGAGACGGGCGAGCTCGGCCTCGGCGGCGCCGAGGTCACCGAGGAGGCAGTGGGCGTCGACTCGGCACAGCCGGCCCCAGAGGGCGGCCCGGGGATCGCCGGACTCCTCGGCTACCGTCAGCATCCGTTGCGCCAACCCGAGGCGATCCCGCACCCCGTCGGGCGTGGCTCGAACCATCTGCCGGCTGCGCAGCGCGCTCACCAGTGCATCGGGGGTGCCCGCGAGCTCCGCCAGCTCCACTGACCGCGCGCTGCGGACCTCGCTGCGGTCGTCTCCCACCGACCAGTTGTCCTTCTCCGGCCAGAGGATGGCGGTATGCGCGGCGAGCAGGGCGATCAAGCGGGCGCGAAGCCCGACCTGGCTGTCCCCGAGCTGGGTCAGCGCCTGTTGGCTGAGCCGGATCGCGGTACGGCTCCAACTCGGGTCCAGCACCTCTTCGAGGGTGAGCACGGCCTGAGCCATCCCGACCGGGTCGCCGGCTCGGCGAGCCTCCCCGCCCGCCTCGCCCGCATCGGCGATCGCCGCGCGGATGTCGCCGGCCTTGTACAGCGCCTCCGCCCGGCCGATCAGGAGCCGGACGCGGTCGATCCGGTTCAGTCCGCCGTGACGCAGGGCGCCCAGCGCGCGTTCGTAGAACCGGGCGGCCTCCTGGTAGGCAAGCGCGTCGAGAGCCTGGGCGGCCGCCCGCTCCGCCCAGCTGACACCTCGACGGGGATCAGCGGCTGGCAGTGCACCCAGCCAGTGGTAAGCGAGCGCCGGCGCGTGGCGATCGAGCTCGCCGGCGTGAGCGGACTCCAGGTGCTCGGCGATTCGGCGGTGGATCTCGACTCGCAGCGAGGTGGGCAGGTCAGCGACCAGGGCGTCGCGCACCAGCGGGTGGGCGAACTCGATGCCACCCGTGCAGGTGCGCCGGACGAGCCCGGCCGTGAGCGCGTCGTCGAGGGCGTCGAGCATCCTGGTCACTGGTAGGCCGGCCGCCGCGGCAGCCGTCGCGCTGTCGATGGCGGCACCGGCCACCGCCGCGGCACGCAGCGCCTCCCGGACCGCCTCCCCGACCCGGCCCAGCCGCTTGCGTGTCAGGGTCCGGGCGCCGTGCGGCAGCACCGTGGCCGCCAGCCGGACGTCCCGGCCGGTTCGGCTGGCCTGCTCCAGCAACCGGCCGATTTCGGTGACGAAGAACGGATTGCCGCCGCTGCGTCGGGCCACCCCGGCGACGACATCCTGATCGAACCGCTGCCCGTAGGTGTTCTCCAGCTGGGCGGCTACCTCGGCCTCGGTCAGCCCGTCCAGCCGGAGGGGCACGGTGGTCCGCTGCCGACGCAGCTCGGCCACCGCCTCACCCGCCGGGCTCTCGGGTGCGATCTCGTCATCCCGATAGGTGGCGACCACCAGCACTCGCGTCGCGGCCAGCTCCCGACCTAGGTGCGCCAGCAGATGCGCCGAGGACGAATCGGCCCAGTGCAGATCGTCCAGCACGACCACCAGAGCCGCCGCGGCCCCGGCCGCGGCCACCGTCGCGGTCACCGACTCGAAGAGCCGAAACCGCGCCGCACCGGGCTCGGTAGGCGTCCACCGGTTGACAGGGTCCGTCTCCACAGGTGGTACCAGCGCGGGCACCAGACTGGCGAGGTCTGTCACGTCAGCACCACGCCGGGCCAGGACATCCGTCCCCGCGGTGGCGAGGCAGTCCCGCAGCACCTGACGCCACGGCCAGAACGCCGGAGCGCCTTCCGCCACGACGCACCGCCCCCACACCACCGGTGCGCCCTGGCTGCGGGCGCGGTCCCCAATCCGCTCGGCCAGACTGGTCTTGCCGATGCCGGCCTCGCCCGCGATCAGTAATACCCCGCCGCGCCCGTCCAGCGCCTCGCTCAGGCACCGATCGGCGACCCGCAACTCGCTGAACCGTCCCACAAAGGGTGCGGCGCATCCGGCCGACAAGTTGTCAGATATCTCGCTCACACCGCTGTTTCCCGCGTACACCATCACTCCAAAATCGCTCCAACAAACAGGTCGGTTCGAGGCCACAACTCCGCGTAGCGATTGGTTCAAATCGCTAGGCCCCGACCTCCGCCACCTCGGGTTGAATTCTCGGGGGTCCTCCCCATCGGGCAAGGAATACCAAGGGGATGCTTGCCAGGGTGGCGAGCCCAATGACGAGGAATACATCCGAGTACGCATCGGCGGCGCTTCGGATTGTGGTTTCCTGCCAGAGTGCAAGCAATCCGGACGGTTGGCTGGCCAGTTGTGCAAACGGCGGGTTCTGGTGCGCATCGGCGGATTCGATCAAAGCGGACCGGTCGGCCATGTGCTGCGCCTGCCGGGCGCTGAGCAGCGCGGTCAAGATGGCCAGCCCGAGCGCTGCGACCACGCGCTGGGTCAGCGTACGGAACACAATGCCGACGGCGAGGAGCTCTTTCGGGAGTGCGGACACCGCGCCGCCCAGCAACGGGATCATGGCGAGGCCCAGGCCGAACGCGCGAACCGTCAGGATCGTGGCCAGCTCGGGTCTGGGCAGGTCCACGTTCAACCGGGCGAGCAGGACGGTGGCGCCGCCGAGCAGTACCAACCCGACAGAGGCCGGTAGGCGTGGGCCGAATCGTCGGTACAGGAGTCCGGCGATCGGCATGGCCAGCACCCAGGCCACCGCCTGCGGCACCATCACCAGGCCCGCATGCGTCGGGGTGAGGCTTTGTATCTGCAGCAGAAACTGCGGGATGAAGGATATGACCGCGAGCAGGTTCACAAAGAGCACGTCGACGACCGCGAGTGCGAGGACGAACGGTTGGTTGGTGAATGTCCGCAGGTTCAACAGCGGCTCGGCGACCTGTAGCTCCACCACGACGAACAACCCCAATGCGTTTGTCCCGACCGCGCACAGAATTAGGATTCGGTAGCTGCCCCACCCCCAGTACTGGCCTTTCGACAGGGCCAGCAGGAGCGCAAAAAGCCCGACGGTGAGACACAGAAAGCCGACCGCGTCGAATCGTCGCCGTCCGGTGGGTGGCGTGGCGGGCAGCAGACTCGCGCCCGCGATGAGGCCAAGAATCGCGAGCGGTACTCCGACGTAGAAGACCATCCGCCAGTTGAGGTACTCCACCAGGGCACCCCCGATGACCGGGGAGAAGCCCGGCCCGGCGATCACCGCGGTCGCGTAGATGAGCATGGCCACCTGGACGGCCGGGGCGGGCATGAGGCGATAGATGAGTGCCATGCAGACGATCGGGGTCAGGGCGGCGGGTATCGCAAGGACCACACGCGCCCCGATGAGGCAGGCCAGATTGGGGGATAGGCCGCACAATGCTGAACCCACCGCGTACAGCGCGAGAGAGATCAGGTAGGTGCGGCGCAGGCCGAGACGTTCGTAGAGCCAGACCGCGGCCGGCAGCACCACGCCCTGGGTGAGTCGGAACGCGGTGGTGACCCATTGGACGTCCTCGTGCGTGGAGCCGAAGTCTTTCTGGATGGCCGGGTACGCCACGCCGACGATCGCCGACTCGACCACCCCGATGAACATTCCGATGGTCACCGTCGCCACCACGGCCAGCAGCGCGCGAGTGCCTTTGGGGTGCACCGGCGGAGCCATCGGGGATTGCTGGGGTGGCCCAAATTCGCCAGTCGGACCGGGTGTCGTTGAAGGCGAGCCTCCGGCGCTGGGCTTGGTGCTGGATGTGATCACCGACAATCCTCGGGGAGCGAGAACCTGGCATTTCGGACTTTCCCGGCGCGAGCCATGTCGCCTATCAGCCGAGCTTTGCGTCTTGCGGCTGAGTGCGGACCACGATCACGGTCGGCCCGTCCGCCTCGACGGCGAGCTTGAACTGAGCTCGGATGTCGTCGGCGGTGTCCGCCAGGGCAGTCCGGCAGCCATATCCCTTGGCGAGGGAGGTGATCCAGGTCAGGCAGGTCGAGCCCTGGTACGCCAGGCGTCCGCTGAAGTTGCTCATGCAATCCACCTGATTTCAGCGTGAGCACGACTTTGTCCATGGCGGCCGCTTGCCTTGCGGTGAGCGGGGACCGCGGTACGTGGCGGCGGGCAGCACGTCGCCGCCCCTCCTGGCTGTTCCCATAGGGCGGCGACGATCGCCCGCTGGTCGACGTAGGTCTTGTGGGGGAGCTGCCACAGCGCTTTTCGGAGCTTGCTGGTGGCGCAGTTGTAATCCGCCCATGCGAGGATTTGCCAGTACGTCGCGGGGTAGGCCATTCCGGCAAGCGCGTAGTCGAGGTTGCCGGGATGATGATTCGGCATGGGAAACCTCCTGGGCCGAGTGATGGCTTGTCCAACACGGGCCGGTTGTGTGAGCATTCAGGCGAACCCCGCCATGACCGACGGAGTCTGTCCTTTGTGTCGGCCAGTGGATTTGATTCGGCTTTTCAGCACCACTATTGCTCCGCGAGGCGGCGCTCGCCCCGGGGCTTCGCACCGGGATGCACCCGGGGAACCCGCACGGAGCACCCGGGGTTCGAGGGACGTGACGGGGTACAACAGGTCGGCCCACGGGCCCCTGAACAGTCGCTTCGGCAATCGGACAGGTGTAAGCACGGTCTTGGACGTGGGCCCGGCGGTGGGGAGGTGGCCGATGGAGGTAGGTGGGTTGCCGCCCGGTCCAGAACCGCCCGCGCGGGCCTCCGTACTCCGAGACAGCGGCCACACCCGGGTGACCCGGCTGTTCCTGCCTGACCGAACGGTCATCCGCAAGGAGCCGGTGGGGGCGACTGCGCCGGGCCGACTGCGACACGAGACCGCGATGCTGCGGCGGCTGCGGGGTGTCGCCGGGGTGGTGCCGGTGCTGGACGCGCCCCGGTACCCGGGGTCGATCGTGCTGGCGGACGTGGGCGGCACCACCCTCGCGGAACTGGCCACACCGCTGGACGTCGACGAGCTGATCGGGCTGGCGGTGCGGTTGGCCCGGGCGGTGGCCGGGATGCACCGCGGCGGGGTCATGCACCGCGATATCACTCCGGCGAATGTCGTGCTCTCCGACGACGGTGCCCCATGTTTGGTGGATTTCGCTTCCGCGACGGCGTTCGCCGAGGTGCGCCCCGAGTTCACCCACCACACCCAGATCGTCGGGACGTTGGCGTACCTGGCGCCCGAGCAGACCGGTCGGACCGGCCGGGCGGTGGACCATCGCGCCGACCTCTACGCGCTGGGCACGGTGTTGTACGAGCTGGCGATGGGCGAGCCACCCTTCGGCTCGGGTGACCCGTTGCGCCTTGTTCACGACCAGCTGGCGCGCGTGCCGGTCCCGCCGGCCGAGGTGATCCCGGGCCTGCCAGCGCTGCTCTCGGCGATCGTCATGCACCTGCTGGAGAAGGAGCCCGACAACCGGTACCAGACCGCTGACGGCCTGCTCCACGACCTGGAGCGGTTGCGGGACGCCAAGGGGCGTTCGGCGGCCGCCGTGCCGAGGGTGGGCGAGCGCGACTTTCCGGCCCGGCTGCTGGCGCCGTCGCGGCTGGTGGGCCGCGAGTCCGAGGTGGCAGCGCTGCGGGAGGCGCTGGAGGAGGCGTTGGCGGGCCGGTGCCAGGGAGTGGTGGTAGGCGAGGCGCCGGGAGTGGGCAAGACAGCGTTGGTCGACGAGCTGCGGGCGGAGGTGACCGGCCGGGATGGCTGGTACGTGGCCGGCAAGTTTGACCAGTACCGGCGGCATCTCGAGTTCAACGCGGTCCACCTGGTGTTTCGCGCGTTGGGTCGGCTGCTCCTGGCCGAGCCCGACGACGAGTTGGCGCTGCTCCGCGAGCGGATCTTGCGGGCGGTGGGCCCGAACGCGGGTTTGCAGAGCGCCGCAATCCCGGAGTTCGCGGCGTTGCTCGCGGTGCCGCCCGATGCGGGTGATCCGCTGACGGCGGCGGTGCGAGCGCAGCGCTCGGGTGTGGAGGCGTTGCGTGCGGTCGCCTCGCGGAAACGACCCGTGGTGGTGTTCGTCGACGACCTCCAGTGGGCCGGGCGCACCGCCCTCGGCTTCGTCGACCTGATGCTCAGCGAGGGGCCGATCGAGGGTCTGTTGTTGGTGGTGGCGTATCGCGAGGACGAGGTGGACGTGGGGCACCAGCTGGCCGAGCCGCTGGCTCGGTGGCGGGATCAGGCGGGCGTGCGGTTCATCCGCCTGGACAACCTGCCCATGGCGGGTCTGGCCGCCATGGTGGGGGAGATGCTGCGGGTGGACCCGGGCCCGGCGGCCGGCCTCGCGGAGCTGATCGAGCCGTACACCTCCGGCAATCCCTACGAGACAGTGGAGCTGCTCAACGCGCTGCGCCGCGAC
This sequence comes from Pseudonocardia sp., assembly GCA_036402515.1. GTDB lineage: Bacteria > Actinomycetota > Actinomycetes > Mycobacteriales > Pseudonocardiaceae > Pseudonocardia. Next base: position 3,354 of record DASWST010000006.1, on the reverse strand, counting down.
GGCCTGTTGGTAGCGACGGCCGAGGGGTGGCGGTGGGACAACGCGGCGGTGGCCACGCATCTGGACCGCTCCGAGGTGACGGCGCTGCTCGCGGCGCGCGTCGAGGCCGTTCCGCCGGCATCCCGGGAGGTGGTCGAGGCGATGGCGTGCCTGGGCGGCCGAGCCGAGGCGAGCCTGCTGCGGACCGCCCTCGGTGAGCCGGGCGGCGCGGTGGACCAGGCGCTGGCGGCGGCCCTTGATGAGGGCCTACTGGTGGTGGAGCCCGGGGCGCGGGAGGCTATGCGGTTTCGCCACGACCGCATCCGCGAGGTCATCCTCGCGGGGCTGGAGCCGTCCCGGCGACGGACCCTGCAGCTGGCCATGGCGCGACGGCTGGGCGAGGTGCCGGAGCTGTTCGCCGTCGCGGCCGAGCAGTACCTGCCGGTGGTCGACGTCCTCGAGGATGCCGAGGAGCGGCGTGCGGTGGTGGGGCTACTGCGGCACGCCGCCGACCAGGCCAAGGTGACCGGGGACTACCCGAGGGCGAGCGCACATCTGGCGGCCGCGGTGCGGCTGGTCGAGCCGGAGGAGACCGCCACGCTGGTCGAGGTGCACACCGCCCGACACGCCGCCCTGTTCAGCCTGGGACGGCTGGGAGCGGCGGACGAGGAGTACCGCGCGATCGCCGCGCTGCAACCCACTCCCGTACAACGCGCCGACGCCACGACGGTGCAGGTACGCAGCCTGACCCAGCGTAACCGCTTCAGCGATGCCCTTGAGCTCGGGCTGGCGGCGCTGCGCGAACTCGGTATCACCGTTCCCGACCCGGACCGGCTCGCGGGCGAGCTCGACCACCAGTTCACCTTCCTGTACCGGTGGCTGGACGACACCGCTTCCGAGGGCGACCTGGCTCGGCCGGATATCACCGACCCCACACTGCTCGCCGCCACCCGGCTGAGCCAAGCGGTCCTGCCGGCGGCCTACTTCCTCGCCGAGCTGCCGTTGTACGGGTGGCTGGGCCTGGAAGGAATGCGGATCTGGCTCGAACATGGCCCAGGCTCCAGCCTGCTCGGCCCGGCCAGCGCCGCGTGCGGCGCCGCCGTGACGTTGCGCGGTGACTACGCCACCGGGTATCGGGCGCTGCGGCGGATCCTGGCGCTGGGTGAGGCCCGCGGCTACGAGCCGGAGACCTCGGAAGCCCGTTTTCTCTTCGCTCTGTTGGCCTGTTGGTTCGAGCCGATCGAAGACGCGGCCGATGCGGTGCGGCGGGCACGGGAGGGGCTGATCGCCGGCGGCGAGCTGACCTATGCCGGCTACGCGCACCTCGCGCATGTGTATTTCCTGCTGGACTACGCGCCGTCACTGGCCAGTTGCGTCGTGGAGGTGGAGGCGGGGCTGGAGTTCGCGCGGCGTACCGGGGGCGAACAGACCGGCCAACATCTGGACAGCTACCGATGGCTGGTCAGTGTGCTACGTGGCGAAAGTTCCGCCGCAACGGCCCACGGCGTCCTCACCGACACCTCGATCAATCCGCTCGCCCTTCTCCTGGTGCACATCACGCGCGCCACCGCCGCCGCTGTCCTTGGTGATCCCGTCGATCTGGCACGGCACACCGAGGCGGCGATGTCGCTGCTGGCGTTCGCCGCGGGCGTCTATCCGGGCGCTGTGACCCGCCTGCTGCGCGGACTAGCCCTGGCCACGCAGGCCCGCGACACCGATGGTGACAGGCGTGAGGGTGCGCTCGCCGAGCTGGACCAGCTGACGCGGTGGCTGGCCGCTCGCGCTGTCGACGCGCCGGTGAACTTCTTGCACCTGGTGCGGTTGCTGGAGGCCGAGCGGGCTTGGGTGGTCGGCGATTTCCGGGGCGCGGTACTGGCCTTCGATGCCGCGCGGCGTGAGGTTGCCGGCCTCCGGCGGCCGTGGCATCGAGCTCTGATCACTGAACGGGCCGCCCGCTTCTACCTGGCCCATGGCATCGAACAGGCCGGCTTCGACCTGCTGGCCCAGGCCCGGCAGCAGTACCAGGAATGGGGGGCGAGGGCGAAGGTGGCCCAACTCGACTGGGCCTACCCGTCCCTGCGGCTGCGAGCCGACGCGGCCGGCGGGGATCCCGTCGACCTGCCAGGCGATCCCGCCCCCAGCCGCACGGCGGTCACGACGGGAATGCTGGACCTGGTCGGGATCGTGTCCGCGTCGCAGGCATTGAGCTCGGAGACCAGCATCGCTGGGCTGCGCTCGCGCGTGGTCGGGGTGCTCAGCGCGATGACCGGCGCCACCGGCGTGCACCTGCTGTCGTGGAGCGAGGGCCAGCGGGACTGGCTACTGCCGGCACTAAACGGCGCCGCCGGGATCACGGCCACCGGCCACGAGCACGAGGTGCCGATGACCGTTCTGCGGTATGTCCAGCGCACCGGTGAACCGCTGGTCGTGGTCGACGCCACCCGCGACGACCGCTTCGCCCGCGACCCCTACTTCGCCGATGTCGACCGCTGCTCGTTGCTGGCGCTGCCCATCCTCAGCCGTGGCGCCCCGAGGGCGGTGTTGCTGGTGGAGAACCGGTTCATTCGAGGGGCGTTCACCGCCGAGCGGCTGGACGCCATCAAGTTCATCGCCGGCCAACTCGCCGTCTCACTCGACAACGCCCGCCTGTACGGCGAGCTCACCACCTCGCGCGCCCGGATCGTTGCCGCTGCCGACCAGGCCAGGCAACGGATCGAGCGTGATCTGCACGACGGTGCACAGCAGCGGCTGGTCTCGCTGGCCCTCCGGTTGCGCGCGGTGCAGGCGGGGGCGCCGCCCGATTCCGGCGAGCTGGTGGCCGAGCTGGACTCGCTGGTCAGCGTGGTGACGAGCGCGCTCGACGAGCTGCGCGAACTCGCCCGGGGCATTCACCCGGTTGTCCTGGTGGAGGGAGGGCTGCGCGCCGCGCTCGACGCAGTGGCGCTGCGCAGCGCCGTGCCCGTCGAGCTGGATGTGGGGGTCGAGGGGCGACTGCCAGAGCAGGTCGAGATTGCGGCGTACTACGTCGTCTCTGAAGCCCTGACCAACGCCGCCAAGCACGCGGAGGCCTCGGTGGTCCAGATCCGGGTCGACACCATCGAGCGCGACGGCTCCGACGTGCTTCGGGTCGAGGTGCGCGACGACGGACGCGGTGCTGCCAACATGTCCGGTGGCACCGGACTAATCGGGCTCAAGGACCGCGCGGAGGCGCTCGGCGGGCGCCTCGTGGTCGACAGCCCACCCGGGGCGGGGACCACCCTGCGCCTCGAGCTCCCAGTCACCGCCGCGAACGGCGACGCAACGCTCGGCTAAGAGGGTCGACCGCCGGCGATTGTGGGCTGACCCGAGCAGGGGCCGCCGGTCTTTGAGTACCGA
>DASWST010000005.1:0-27179 GCA_036402515.1 Pseudonocardia sp. | reverse complement strand
GGCGAGGATGGCCAGGGCTTTGGGGGCCAGCCGGTCGATCCATTCGCTGGTGGTCATCGGTTGGCCGGTGGCCGGGTTGTTGCCGAAGCCGCACCAGTAGCCCTCGGGCTTGATCGCCTCGTTGGGGATGGAGCCCTCGATCACCAGGACGAACGGTTCCAGCTCACCCCGCTCAGCCATGAAGAACCACTCGATGAAGTCATTCACCCCGCCGACCGGACCGTTGTCGAAGTCGATCAACGGCCAGTGCACGGCGACCTTGGGCAACCCGGGCAACGCGCCCAGGGCGATCTCCTCGATGCTGGGCTGGGTAGCCGCGGTCAGGGCAACGGAATCCCCGTCACAGCTCAACCCCGCGTTGATCCACAATATGTGTACGGTCGGATCTTCGGTGGTCGACATCGGTGTCGCCCCTAACCGCATCATCGGCGCCCGCCGGTGGGGGCGCTTGGCCTGGTGGTGGGAGAGGTTTGGTCTACCAGCCATGCACCGTCCGGAGTAAGTGGTCCAGGTCACTAGGGGCGGCGCGCACGGAGCAATTGGGGTGACGGCCCGTCAGGGCATGCCTCCCGAGTCCTGAGCCTGTTCGGCACTACATTCGCAAGTGGCGCGACAATCTGGAAATAGTGGAGGAAAGCGAATATGGCGAGCATCGAGGAGGTGCGTGCCGGCATCACGCTGGCCAACCAGAAAGCCTCGGAGAGCCTCGGCGCGCTGCAACAGGCCCACTCTCAGCTGGAGGAGGCGCAATCCTCACTGACCAGGGTGACCGAGGGCAGCGCGCAGGCCGATGTGAACGATGCCAACGGGCAGTTGCAGCAGGCGGTGCAGAGCATTTCCGAGGTGCAGCAGCTGGTGCAGACCGCGATCAGCACCGCCGAGGGCATTTCCCAGCGACTGTGACTGTGACGAGCCGGTGACCGAATCGCTGGGTGAAGTCAGGGCCGCATTGTCGGAGGTTTCGTCGCGACTGCACAGCGCTTATCGTTGTGCACAATCGGCCGAACAGCGGCTCACCGAGGCAGTAGCGCTGCTGACCGAGCTGAACCAGTCGCATCACGATTCGCTGGTTCCGCCCGAGTTGCCGCGAGCGGACCAGGAGCTGACACGAGGGCTGGGGTTGATCATCGGTGGAGCCGACTCGGTGGCGGCTATCGAAGCCCGGCTCTGACCCCGTGAGTGGTATTGGCTGCTATAGCGACCAATACCACTCACGGGCGGGGCTGGCGCGATGGTGACCCGGCGGCAGGACCGTCGGGAGCGGGTCGCGGCGGCGTTCGACGACTTCCGGCGGGCGGTGGGCGCGGCGTTGGGCGCCGCGGCGGCCAGCCGGGACGCCGCCGTGCTGCGGCACGCCAGCGCGCTGTTCGAGATGTGGCTGCGCAGCGAGGGGCTGGACGCGATCCGGCGGGATCCCTCGCTGGCCAGGGCGCTGGCCAACCCTCGGCTGGCCGAGCCGCTGCGCCGGGTGCTGGCCGACCAGCGCGCGGTGTTCGGCCGTTGGGTGGCCACCGAGCCGGACCGGTTGACCCGGCTGGTGTCCGACGCCGCGCCCGCCGCCGCCGGCGAGCCCCCCGAGCAGTGGCTCGGCGAGCCCGGCAAGGTGGACGGCGTCGGGCCGGTGCCCGAGCTCTGGCGGATCGGGTCCGCCGTGGCCGACGGGGCGCCGGCGCACCCGCCGTTCCCGGTGGCGGTGCCGCTGCTGGACGAGGCGCACCTGGAGATCCGCTCCACCCCGCACACCCGCGCGGCGGCCGAGTCGCTGGTCGAAGCGCTGCTGCTGCGGGTGGTCAGCTACTTCCGGCCCGGCCTGGTCGCGCTGCACGTCTGGGACGTCGGCCAGCTCACCGGCGCGGTGCCCGGGCTGTACCCGCTGACCCGCACCGGGCTGCTCACCGTGCACGACCCCGGCCGGCTGGACGAGCTGCTGGAGGAGCTGTCCGACCACATCCGCCGGGTGCACACCCGGGTGCTGGTGGACGGACACCCCTCGCTGCGGGCGCTGGCCGCGACCAGCGGAGTCCGCAGCGAGCCGTGGCAGATCGCGGTGCTGGTGGGCAACCACACCGAGCTGCGCGACGAGGACCGCCGGGCGCTGCAGCGGGTCGCCCGCAACGGGCTGGCCTGCGGGATCCAGTTGTTGCTGGTGGACGTGCCGGTGACGATCAGCGCCCCGCTGGAGGCCGTGGTGCTGCGCGAACCGGCCAGACTGGGCGACCCGGTCACCGCGACCTGCACGATGACCGGGCCGCACGCCACGGTCACCCTGGATGCCCCGTTGGCGCGCGAGCAGGTCTCCTCGGCCTGCCACCGCATCTCCGACGAGCTGGAGGGGTTGCGCAGCCGGGTCGGCTCGTTCAGCGACCTGTTGCCGGCGGAGCCCGGCGGGTCGGCGGACAGCTCCACCACCGGGTTGCGTGCCCCGGTCGGCTTCCGGGACGGGCTGCCGGTCCATCTGGCGCTGTGCGACGCCTCGCCGCACGCGCTGATCGGCGGGCCCAGCGGGTCGGGCAAGACGAACTTCCTCTTCGCCATGATCGGTTCGTTGGCGGTGCGCTACTCGCCGGACGAGCTGGAGCTCTACCTGCTGGACTTCAAGGAGGGCGTGTCGTTCGCGCAGTTCACCCCGGGCCGCCGGGACCCGAGCTGGCTGCCGCACGCCCGGCTGGTCGGGGTGAACATCAACACCGACCGGGAGTTCGGGCTGGCCCTGCTGCGCTTCCTGGCCGACGAGATGCGCCGGCGGGCGGAGGCGGCCAAGGCGCACGAGGTCACCAAGCTGGAGGAGCTGCGCGCCGCCGACCCGCACGGGCGCTGGCCGCGGATCGTCGCGGTGATCGACGAGTTCCAGTTCCTGTTCGCCGAGCGGGACGCGGTGACCAGAGAGGCGGTCACCCTCCTCGAAGATGTCGCCAGACGTGGTCGGTCCCAAGGCATCCACCTGGTGCTGTCCAGCCAGGACGTGTCCGGCATCGAGGCGTTCTGGGGCCGGCCGGCGATCTTCGAACAGTTCGTGCTGCGGGTCGCGCTGCCCCGGTCCCGCCGGGTGCTCGCCGACCTCAACGACGACGCGCTCACCCTGCCCCGCTGGCACGCCATCCTCAACCACGAGTCGGGCATCCGGCACGGCAACGAGACGGTCCGTGTCCCGGACGCCACCGGCAAGGGCACCCTGGACGCGGTGCAGGCCGAGCTGTGGCGGCGCCGGCCGGTGGGCCTGGCCGAGCCCCGGCTGTTCGACGCCGGCCGGGCCCCCCGGCTGGCCGACCTGTTGGCCACCAGCGGCGTGGGGATCGGCGGCCGGGGAGCCCCGGTCGCGCTACTCGGGCAGATGATCGACGTGGCGGGCAGTGCGGCTTCGGTCCCGATGGTCGCCACCCCGGGCCGCAACGTCGCGGTCATCTCCTCCTCGGTGGCCGACGCATCCTCGGTGCTCGGCGCCGCTGCGCTCTCCCTGGCCGGCCAGCACACCCCGGACGGGGCGCGGTTCACCCTGGCCGCGTTGGCCCCGGAGGCGGAGGAACCGGTCGACGCGCTGGCCCGGCGGCTACGGGCCGGCGACCACCAGGTGGACACCGTGGCGCTGGACGGCATCGGGGCGCTGATCGGTGAGCTGGCCGCGCAGGTGTCCAGCCGGCTGACCGGCGCGTCCAGCCGGGGCGAGCCGCACTACCTGCTGCTCTACGGCGTGGACGGGGCCAGCGGGGTGCTCGAGCGGAAGGACCCGGACACCTTCAAGTCCGGGCTCGACGGCCTGCGCCAGCTACTCAAGGGCGGCCCGGAGACCGGGCTGCACGTGCTGGGCTGGTGGCGCAGCGTGCAGCGGCTGCGGGCGGTGCTCACCATGGGCGCCGGGGTGGACGACATCGGCTGCTGGGTGGCCTTCGACGTGCAGGGCTCCGAGCTGGGCTCGCTGGCGCCCGGACTGGTCAGCTGGTCGCCCCGGCCCGCCCGAGGGCTGGTGTTCGACCGGTACACCCAGCAACGCCCCGAGGTGTTGATCGTGCCGGACATCGCGGAGGGTCCGGAATGACCAGGGCGGCGATGGGGCCGGGGGCGGCTCGGCAATACAAGGACATCACCGGCGGGATGACCGACGCGGTGGACAGGCTGCGCCGGGAGGACGCGGAGAAGGCCAGGCGGTTGGCCGACGCGCTGGTGGAGCTGCACGAGGCGATGTCCGCGGCCACCGAGCGGGAGGCGCTGACCGTGCTCGGGGTGGCGCTGCAGTGGGAGTCCGCGCTGGAGACGCTGTGGCACGAGCAGTGGATGACGCTCAGCCCGTTACCCAAGCCGGACCCGGGCGCCTCGGCGCGGGACCTGGACTACCTGGAGGCGGTGGTGGCGAAGCGCTACGAGACGTTGCGCGAGGCACTCCGCCGGCGGGGCCTGCTCGGCCGCCGCTGAACGCCGGCTGGGCCCGCCTGGCCTCAGTCCTCGTCCTCGTCGCTGTCGCCTTCGTCCCTGGCCAGGAAGGTGGCCAGCCGGTCCACCGCGACCTCGAAGTCGGGGTTGCGGTCCACAAAGGCGCGCAGCCGATCGGCCAGCCAGTCCAGCGACACCTGCTCGCCGCCCCGGCGTTCCTCGAGCTCCTCAATGCCCCGGTCGGTGAAGTACACGCCGCGACTCTAGAGCGTGTCTCGTGTCGGAGCCCTCGCTGGCCTGGTCGCACTGATCGTCGGCTAGCCTTGACGATCCTGAGGGCCGCCACTACCGTCCGGTAGGTCGATCAACTTGGTCCGATGGCGCAGGTTGCCCATCCGCGGTTGACGGCCCGGGGTGAAAGCCGGCCACCGCCCGGACAGATCCCGGAGCAGCACAGATGCCCTTACCCAGCCGGGACGAGCTGCGGGAAAGGCTGGCCGCGGGTTTCGAATCCCTCGAGGCCAGGACGATGAGCGCAATCAGCACCCTGCAGCGGGCATTCGAGGCGCGCCCGGCGCTGGGTCGCGCGCTCGGCATCGCGGCCTCGGTACTCGTTTTCACCGCCGTGGCGGTCTGCCTGGTGACTGGGCAGAACACCAGCGAGGGCCAGCCGAGCAGTCGTCAGCTCGTCGTCCCGGCGATCACCTCGAACCCCCGGGCCTCCGAGCAGAATGCGGCCCCGACCGTGGGCGCTCCACCCCACCCCGGCGCCCCGCCGGAGCCGGGAGCACCACCGGCCAGCGCATCAGGGAAGGCGCCTACGTCGACCGCTTCCGGTCGGCCGTCGGTGACCGAGTCGCCCCGGGTGGCCGTCGGACCGGGCGGTTCCGCCACGCCGGACGCTGCCGCCACGCCGGATGGTCCGACCGCATCGGGCTCCCGGGTCGGTGCTCCATCGGCCCCCAGTTCAACCGGCCAGGCGGCCGAGCACGAGGTGACCAGCGGGGAGACGCTGGCCCGGGTAGCGCTGCGTTACGGCGTGCCCTTCGAACAGATCGCCTCGGACAGCGGGATCCGCAACCCGAACCGGATCCGGCCAGGGCGGCGGCTGCTGATTCGGGCTAAACCGGCCGATGTCGAGGTCATCCAGCCGGGTCGTACGCTGAGTGACTATGCGCGTAGCTCGGGTCGCCGGCTGGATGAGTTGATGCGGCGCAACCCCCAGGTCGCCGACTCTGACCGGATCCTCGCCGGCGGACGGCTCAATGTCTGACTCTCGTCCGGCGCCGGGTCCCCCGCCTGGCCGGCCTCAGCCGCCTCGGGGCACCCCGCAGCCCGGTCGGCCTGGGCCACCGGGGCCAACTGGCCCCCAGCAGCCACGCGGGCGACCCGGTCCGCCCCCCGGTGGCGGCGGACCCCGTCCGCCGGTCCCACCTCGCCCACCGGGACAGCCGCAGCCGGGACAGCCGCAGCCGGGGCAGCCGCAGCAGGGGCAGCCGCAGCAGGGGCAGCCTCCTGGCCACACGCCGCTCGCTCCCCCTCCTGGCGGCTTCCGCCCGCCCCAGGGACGCCCCGGGCCGGACCAGCTGCGCGCTCCCGCGCGCCCGAACGGTCCCAGCGCCCAGCCGGGTCCAGGTCAGCCCGGTCCGGGTCAACCAGGCGGTCAACCAGGACCTCACCGAGGGCAACAGCAGGCGCGACCCGGGGGTGCCGGCCCGTACTGGTCCCGGCAGCCCGAATCTCCGGTTGGCCCGGGAGGTGGTTCCTCGGTATCGGCGCAGCGCACGACCGCGCCGCCGCGCTACCGAACGCCATCGGGAACGCCGGCGCTGGCAGGGCTCGGCTCGCGGCTACTGAGTTCGCGGGTGCGCGCGGTGGTGGGGGTGGCCAGCCTGCTGGCGGTGGCCATCGTGCCCGGTGCCGCGATGGCCGCCGGAGCGATCACCGTGGCGGCCGACGCGTACTGCACGTTCGGCTCGTTCTGCCTGTATTCCGGGCCCAACTTCGACGGCGAGAAGATCGAGTACGGCGGCGAGCAGGCGTTCTGCCAGGACAACCGGCCCGCGCTGAACGTGCGCAGCGTGCTGCCCACCGGTGCCCGCTCGGTGGTCAACAACACCCGCAACGGAACAACCGGGCTCGGCGTCAAGATCTACAGCGCGCCGCAGCACCTGGTGTTGACCACGATCAGCCCCGGCGGCGAGGTCAGCGAGCTGGACGCCAACACCGCCCGCTCCATGCAGTCCCTGTGCGCCTACCCGCGCAACAACTAATCACCCGCCGCCGCCGTCCCGCTCACACAGCTCGCGCCGTGCTCACACAGCGGCCTGGGCGGCTGTGTCGAGCCACCAGTGCTGTGTGAGCGGCTGGTGCCGCTAGTCGTCGGAGAGGGCGGACTGGATGAGTTGGGCCTGCTCGACCTCGTGCACCTTCCCGGAGCCGGCGGCTGGGGCGGCCATCCGGCGGCGGGAGACCCGTTTGATGCCGGCGAACCGCTCCGGGTGGAACTCCGGCAGTGCGAGCCCGAGGAACGGCCAGGCGCCCTGGTTGGCCGGCTCCTCCTGGACCCAGCGCACGTCGGCGGCGTTCGGGTAGCGGTCCAGCGCGGCCAGCAGCTTCTTCCTGGGCAACGGGTAGAGCTGCTCCACCCGCAGGATGGCCACGTCCTCCAGCCCAGCCTTGTCCCGGGCAGCGGCCAGCTCGTAGTACACCTTGCCGCTGCACAGCAGCAGCCGGCGCACCTCCTGCCTCTGCCCGCGCTGGTCGGCGAACTTCGGGTCGTCCAGCACCGAGCGGAAACCGGCGTCGGTGAACTCGGCGAGCGGGCTGACCACCCGTTTGTTGCGCAGCATGGACTTCGGGGTGAACACGATCAGCGGGCGGCGCACCCCGTCCAGCGCGTGCCGGCGCAGCAGGTGGAAGTAGTTGGCCGGAGTGCTGGGCACCGCGACCGTCATCGACCACTCCGCGCACAGCTGCAGGAACCGCTCGATCCGCCCTGAGGTGTGGTCCGGGCCCTGGCCCTCGTGCCCGTGCGGGAGCAGCAGCACCACGTCCGAGGTCTGGCCCCACTTCGCCTCACCGGACGAGATGAACTCGTCGATGATCGACTGCGCGCCGTTGGTGAAGTCACCGAACTGCGCCTCCCAGGCCACGAACGCGTCCTGGTTGGCCACCGAGTAGCCGTACTCGAAGCCGACCGCGGCGAACTCGGACAGCGCCGAGTCGTACGGCAGGAACCGGCCCTGGTCCTCGGCCAGGTTGCGCAGCGGGTAGTACTCCTCCCCGGTCTTGCGGTCGATCACCACCGAGTGCCGCTGGACGAAGGTGCCCCGGCGGGTGTCCTGCCCGGACAGCCGCACCAGCTTGCCGTCCATCACCAGTGAGCCCAGCGCGAGCAGCTCGCCGAACGCCCAGTCCACGTTGCCTTCCCGGGACATGGCGTAGCGCTTGTCCAGCACCGGCTTGACCCGGGGGTGCACGGTGAAGCCTTCCGGCAGCTGGACGTGCGCATCGCCGATCCGGTGGATGACCTCCAGCGGCACCGCGGTGTCCAGCTTGGCCGGCAGCGCCTGCTCGGCCTCCACCGACGGGCTCGCCCTGACCGTGCCCCGCTCCAGCTCACGGACCTCGTTGAAGACGTGTTCGAGCTGGCTGGAGAAGTCGCGCAGCGCGTGCTCGGCCTCCTCCATGGAGATGTCGCCCCGGCCGATCAAGGCCTCGGTGTAGGTCTTCCGCACGCTGCGCTTGGCGTCGATGATGTCGTACATCGCCGGCTGGGTCATCGAGGGGTCGTCGCCCTCGTTGTGGCCCCGGCGGCGGTAGCAGATCATGTCGATCACCACGTCGTTGTGCCAGCGCTGGCGGTATTCCACCGCCAGCTTGGCCACCCAGACGCACGCCTCCGGGTCGTCCCCGTTCACGTGGAACACCGGCGCGGCGATCATCTTGGCCACGTCAGTGCAGTACTGCGAGGAGCGGGAGTTCTCCGGCGCGGTGGTGAACCCGACCTGGTTGTTGACCACGATGTGCACCGTGCCGCCGGTGCGGTAGCCGCGCAGCAGGGCCAGGTTCAGCGTCTCGGCGACCACGCCCTGGCCGGCGAACGCCGCGTCACCGTGCATCATCACCGGCAGCACGGTGAACCCGGCCGGGCCCTGGTCCAGGATGTCCTGCTTGGCCCGCACGATGCCTTCCAGCACCGGGTCGACCGCCTCCAGGTGCGAGGGATTGGCGGTCAGCGACACCACGGTCTCGCCGTCGCCGAACATCCGGAAGTACTTGCCCTCGGCGCCCAGGTGGTATTTCACGTCCCCGGAGCCGTGCGCCTGCCCCGGGTCCAGATTGCCCTCGAACTCGCGGAAGATCTGACTGATCGGCTTGCCCACGATGTTGGCCAGCACGTTCAGCCGGCCCCGGTGCGGCATGCCCATGACGACCTCGTCCATCTCGTCCGCGGCCGCGGAGTCCAGCACCGCGTCCAGCAGCGGGATGACGGTTTCGCCGCCCTCCAGGGAGAACCGCTTCTGGCCGACGTACTTGGTCTGCAGGAAGGTCTCGAAGGCTTCCGCCGCGTTCAGCTTGGACAGGATGTACTTCTGCTCGGCCACCTGCGGCTTCTGGTGCGGCACCTCGATGCGGTCCTGTAGCCAGGCGCGCTGCTCCGGGTCGGAGATGTGCATGTACTCGGTGCCGATCGTGCGGCAGTAGGCGTCGCGCAGCACGCCCAGTACGTCGCGCAGCTTCATCCGGGCCTTGCCGGCGAACCCGCCGACGGCGAACTCCCGGTCCAGGTCCCACAGGGTCAGCCCGTGGGAGAGCACGTCCAGGTCGGGGTGCCGGCGCTGCCGGTAGTTCAGCGGGTCGGTGTCGGCCATCAGGTGGCCCCGGGTGCGGTACGACTCGATCAGCTCGAGCACCCGGGCGGTCTTGTCGACCGCGCCCTCCGGGATGTCCTGCACCCAGCGCACCGGCTCGTAGGGCACCCGGAGTGAGGCGAAGATCTCGTCGTAGAAGCCGTCCTCGCCGAGCAGCAGCTGGTGCACCCGGCGCAGGAAGTCGCCGGACTCGGCGCCCTGGATGATCCGGTGGTCGTAGGTGGAGGTCAAGGTGATGATCTTGCTGACGCCGAACTCGGCCAGCCGTTCGTCGCTGGCTCCCTGGAAGGACGCCGGGTACTCCATTGCGCCGACGCCCACGATGGTGCCCTGCCCGGACATCAGCCGGGGCACGCTGTGGTTGGTGCCCAGGGTGCCCGGGTTGGTCAGGCTGAGCGTGGTGCCGGCGAAGTCCTCGGCCTTGAGCGAACCGGTCCTGGCCTTGCGGATCATGTCCTCGTAGGCCGACCAGAACTGGGCGAAGCTCATCGCCTCGCAGCCCTTGATGGAGGCCACCACCAGCGAGCGCTGGCCGTCCTTGCCGGGCAGGTCGATGGCCAGCCCGAGGTTGACGTGGGCCGGTGCCACCGCGGCGGGCTTGCCGTCGATCTCGGCGAAGTGCTTGTTCATCCCGGGGAAGTCGGCCAGCGCCTTGACCACGGCATAGCCGATCAGATGGGTGAAGGAGAGCTTGCCGCCCCGGGTCCGCTTGAGCTGGTTGTTGATCACGATGCGGTTGTCCGCGAGCAGCTTGGCCGGCACCGCGCGCACGCTGGTCGCGGTGGGCACGGCCAGCGAGGCGTTCATGTTCTTGACCACCGCGTTGGCCGCCCCGCGCAGCGGGATGACCTGGCCGTCCACCGTGGTGCCGGTGGGCGCCGCGGGCTTGGCGGCCCGGGAAGTGGTGCCCGCGGCGGGCTTGGCGTCGGTGCCCACCACGGTCCCGGTGGCCTTGGTGGGCCCGGGAGAGGGCTGGGTGGGGTGGGCCACGTTGTTGCTGGGGGCCTCGGGCTCAGCGGCGGCCGCCGGGGCGGGCCGCTCCGGGCTCGGCCGTGTGGCGGGTGCGCTGGCCGGCGCCGCCGCACCGCTGGGGGCGCTGATCTGCCCGTTGCTCTTGCTGTCCTCAGCTGGCTTCTCACCAGGGGAAATGTCTGTGCCGGTGCGGTAGTCGGCGAAGAAATCGTGCCACGCTGGGTCGACGGACGCGGGGTCGTCGAGGAAGCGCTGATACATCTCCTCGACGAGCCACTCGTTGGTGCCGAACTGGGCGGTCGGGAAGGGTGGGACCGACGCGGCTGACGAGCTGCTGGTGGACACGGTTGAAAATCGCCTCGCTTGACTTGATCGGATTGCCTGGCCAGCGGCCTTCAGGTTAGTCCCTTCGGGGAGGGCCGCGTAGCTGAGCGCGCCCGTGACAAGCGCGACGCTGAACCCGTTTCACCTGTAGGGAGCGGCGAGCCGAGCTCCCGATCATGGTAAATATTTCCTTTGAAAGAGTTTACGCTCGTAGCTTTCGGCGGGGCGTCCGCCGAGCTGAGGAGCCTTCCGTGGACGAGCAGCCCGCCGAGAACGGTCCAGCCACACCTGGCGTCGAGCAGTTCGGTTACCGGCAGGAGCTCAAGCGCTCGCTGCGGTTCGGCGACCTGCTGGTCTACGGATTGATCTTCATGGTGCCGATCGCGCCGTTCGGCATCTTCGGCAGCGTCTACCAGGGCTCGGGCGGGATGGTCGCGCTGGCCTACCTGGTGGGCATGGTGGCGATGATGTTCACCGCCAGCTCCTACGCGCAGATGTCCCGGGCGTTCCCGATGGCCGGCTCGGTGTACACCTACGCCGGGCGGGGGATCAGCCCTCCGGTCGGATTCCTGGCCGGCTGGGTGATCATCCTCGACTATGTGCTGGTCCCCGCGCTGCTCTACCTGGTGGCCGGTGTGGCGATGAACTCCTTGGTGCCGGGTGTGCCGGTGTGGCTGTGGTTGGTGGCCTTCGTGCTGCTCAACACCGTGGTCAACTACCTGGGGATCGAGATGACCGCGCGGGTGAACAAGGTCATGCTGGTCGGCGAGCTGGTGGTGCTGCTGATCTTCCTGGTGATCGGCGTGGTGGCGCTGGCGCAGGGCAAGGGGCACGGCTTCAGCTGGGCGCCGCTGTTCAACGGGGCCACCTTCTCCTGGCCGGTGGTGTTCGGCGCGGTGTCCATCGCGGTGCTCTCCTTCCTCGGCTTCGACGGCATCTCGATGTTGGCCGAGGAGAACCGCGAGTCGGCCCGGCAGATCGGCCGGGCGATGATCGCCGCGCTGCTGCTGGCCGGCGTGCTGTTCGTGGTGCAGACCTGGGTGGCCGCACTGCTGGTGCCCGATCCGGCCGGGCTGCTGGCCAACGGGGACCCCTCCGGCACGGCGTTCTACGACGCGGCCAGGGCGGCCGGAGGCGGCTGGCTGGCCGGGTTGACCGCGCTTACCACCGCCATCGCCTGGGGGTTCGCCAACTCGCTGGTGGCCCAGGCGGCCACCTCGCGGCTGCTCTACGCGATGGCCAGGGACCGCCAACTGCCGGCGTTCCTGGCCACCGTGCATCCGACCCGCCGGGTGCCGGTGAACGCCACGCTGCTGGTGGCCGCCGTGTCCCTGGTGCTCGGCATCCCCCTGACCCTGCGGGACGACGGCATCCCGTTGATGAGCACGCTGGTCAATTTCGGCGCGATGACCGCGTTCCTGGTGCTGCACGTGTCCGTGGTGGTGCACTTCGTGATCCGCCGCCGCAGCCGGAACTGGCTGCCGCACCTGGTCTCCCCGGTGCTCGGATTCGCCATCCTGCTCTACGTGGTGATCAATGCGAAGGTGGCCGCGCAGGTGCTGGGCTTCCTCTGGCTGGGCATCGGCGTCCTGGTGCTGATCGGTTACTCGGTGGCCGGCCGCCGCCCGACGCTCGCCGGGATGACCGAGTCGGAGAGCGAGCCGGCGAGTTCCTGAGTCGGCGCGTTCCTGAGTCGGCGGGTTCCTGAGTCGGCGAGTTCCTGAGGCGGCGCGTGCTTGCACGGCGGCGGTCCGGCTAGCGGCGGGAGGTGGCGGAGGCCTCCGGCTCGTCCAGCTCGGCCGCCGATCGGCCCAGCTCCCCGATCGGTTCGTCCAGCTCGCCGTTGCCGGCCCGCCAGAACGCCGCGTACCGGCCGTTCTGGGCGAGCAGCTCGCGGTGGCTGCCCTGCTCCACCACCCGGCCGTCGGCGAGCACCACGATCCGGTCCGCCCGGGCCGCCGTGGCCAGCCGGTGCGCCACCAGCACGGTGGTGCGCCGCCGGCGCGGGCCCGCTCCGTCGGTGCCCCGCCCGGCGAGCCGGTCGCTGGCCGCCAGCACCGCCGCCTCGGTGGCCGGGTCCAGCGCGGCGGTGGCCTCGTCCAGCAGCAGCAGGTCCGGGTCCACCAGCTCGGCCCTGGCCAGCGCGACCAGCTGCCGCTGCCCGGCGGACAGCCCCTGCCCGCGCTCGCCGACCGGCTGCCGGAAGCCCGCCGGTAAGCCGGCGATCATGTCCAGAGCGCCCACCGCGCGCGCCGCTGCTTCGATCCGCGCCGGGCTGGCGTCCGGCCGGCCGTAGGCGATGTTGGACGCCACGTCCCCGGTGAACAGGTGCGCCTCCTGCGGCACCACGCCCAGCCGCCGCCGGTACCGGCCCAGCGGGTAGCGCCGCAGGTCCACCTCGTCCACCCGTACCTGGCCCTCGGTGACGTCGTAGAACCGGCCGAGCAGCTTGACCACGGTGGACTTGCCCGCCCCGGTGGAGCCCACCAACGCGACCGTCTCACCCGGCCGGATCAGCAGGGACAGCTCGCGCACCGCGTCCCGGTCGGTGCCGGGGTAGCGGAACCGGACCGCGTCCAGCTCCACCTCGCCGCGCAGCCGGGCCGGCACCTCGACCAGGTCGGCGCCGGTCTCGGAGCCCGCATCCGGCACCGAGGTCGGGGTGCGCAGCAGGTCGCCGATCCGGGACAGTCCCACCTTGGCCTGCTGGTAGCCGTCGAACACCTGCGACAGTTGCTGTACCGGGGCGAAGAACATCGCGAGGTAGAGCAGGAACGCGGTGAGCACGCCCGGGCTCAGGTCGCCGGCCGCGACCCGGCTGGCGCCGACCGCCAGCACCGCCGCCTGGGAGAGCTCGGAGAGCGCGGTGACGAACGGGAAGTACATCGCGATGTAGCGCTGCGCGCGCAGCCGGGACACCCGGTAGGCGGCGCTGCGCGCGCCGAACTCCGCCGCGCTGTACTCCTCCCGGACGAAGGCCTGGGACACCCGCAGCCCGGACATGTTCTCCTGCAGGTCGGCGTTGACCAGGCTGACCCGCTCCCTGGCATCGGCGTAGGCCACCGAGGACCGCCGCCGGAACAGCACCGTGGCCACGATCAGCACCGGCATGGCGGCCAGCGCGATCCCCGCCAGGCCGATGTCGGTGGCCAGCAGCGCCACCGACACCCCGAGCACGGTCAGCAGGCTGACCACCGCCTGCACCAGACCGGTCTGCAGGAACGTGGACAGCGCGTCCACGTCGGTGGTCATCCTGGTCATGATCCGGCCGGCCAGCTCGCGCTCGTAGTAGTCCAGGCCGAGCCGCTGCAGGTGGGCGTAGCTGCGCACCCGGAGCAGGTACAGCACGCTCTCCCCGGCCCTGGCGGTGACCAGCGTCTGCGCCCAGGCGGCCAGCCAGTTCGCGGCCACCACCAGCAGGCCGAGCCCGGCGGCCATGGCGAGCACGGCGGGGGCCTGGCCGATGATCCCGCCGTCCACGGCCAGCCGGGCCAGCGAGGGATAGGCCACGCTGGCCGCCGCGTCCGCGCCGACCAGCAGCACGCTCAGCGCGAGCAGCATTCGCACCGGACTGAGCAGCCGGCGCAGCGCGAACCCGGGGTCCGGGGCGGTCGGGTCGACCCGGTTGCCCTCCGGGCCCAGCTCCGGGCGGTCGGTGGGCTCGGGCAGCGCGTTCACCCTGGCCAGCAGCTCCGGGGTGGGCGGCAGGTTGCCGATCATTCCGGTGGCGCCGCCAGGGCCGCCCGCCGCGGCGACGGTTGTCCTGGCATCGGTCCCGCTGGTGACCGCGGCGCTGTCCGCCGGTGGGTCGGGCCACAGCGCGGCCAGGTCGTGCCCCGCGCGCCCGCTGCCGCATTCGTCGCCGAGCAGGGTGCCGCGCTCGGCGAGCTCCCGCTCGGTGCCGACGTCGAGCACCCGGCCGCCGCCCAGCACCACGATCCGGTCGGCCAACGCCAGGGTGGAGCGGCGGTGCGCGATGAGGATCGTGGTGCGGGTCGCGGTGACCTGGCGCAGCGTGGCGTGGATGGCCGCCTCGGTGGTGGCGTCCACCGCCGAGGTGGCGTCGTCCAGCAGCAGGATGCGGGGATTGGTGAGCAGCGCCCTGGCCAGCGCGATCCGTTGTCGCTGCCCGCCGGACAGGGTCAGCCCGCGCTCGCCGACCAGGGTGTCGAAGCCGTCGGGCAGGACGCTGACGAACTCCTCCACCTGGGCGGCCCTGGCGGCGGCGCGCACCTCGGCGTCGGTGGCATCCGGGCGGCCGTAGGCGATGTTGGCCCGGATGGTGTCGGAGAACAGGAACGCCTCTTCGAACACCACGCCGAGCTCGCGGCGCAGGGTGGCCAGTGGCAGCTCGCGCAGCGGCACGTCACCGACGCGGATCTCGCCCTCTTGTGGGTCGTAGAACCGGGGCAGCAGCATGGCCACCGTCGACTTGCCGGAGCCGGCCGAGCCGACCAGCGCGACCGTCTCTCCTGGAGCCACCCACAGCGACACGTCATCCAGCACCGGATCGTCGCGGGTGTAGCCGAACCGGACGCCGTCCAGCCGCACGGACAGCGGGCCGGGTGGCAGCTGGGCCGGGTCCGGCGGGTCGGCGACCTCCGGCTGCGACTCGATCAGCTCGTACACCCGCTCCACGCCGGCCCTGGCCAGTTGGGCGGAGACCACCAGGCTGCCGATCATGCGGGCCGGGCCGACCAGGTTGCCCACGTAGGTGGAGAACGCCAGGAAGGTGCCGATGCTGATCTGGCCGCGCAGCGCGAGCAGCCCACCCAGCCCGAACACCGCGATCAGCCCGAGCGCGGGCAGCGCGGCCAGTGGAGGTGCCAGCCGCGCGGTGAGCCGGGCGGCGCGCAGCCGCTCCCCATACAGCCGCAGCGCGCTGCGCTCCAGGCTGGCGACCTCCCGCGCTTCCTGCCCGAAACCCTTCACCACCCGGACCCCGGTGACCGTCTCCTCAACGTGCTGGGCCACGTCCGCGGCGCGCTGCTGGGCCGACCAGGTGGCCGGGAACAGGGTGCGCCTGGTCCGCGCGGTGACCAGCACCGCCGCCGGCAACATGATCAACGCGATCAGGGTGAGCAGCGGGGAGAGCCAGAGCATGGCCGCGAGCGAGGCCAGCAGCAGCACCACGGTCCCGACCACCAGCGGCACCATGCCCAGCAGCCCCTGCACCAGCTGCAGGTCGCTGATCGCCCGGGACACCACCTGCCCGGTGCGCAGGCTGTCCTGTTTGGGGCCGTCCAGCCGCTGCACCGCGGCGAACACCGCGCGCCGCAGGTCGTGCTGGACATCCAGGGACAGCCGCCCGCCCAGGTAGCGGCGGAAAAACGCGGCCACCAGGCGGACCACGGCCAGGCCGGCCATGGCCAGCACCAGGCCGATCAGCCCGGCGGTCACCCCGGCCACCGCGTTGTCCACCGCGATCTTGGTCAACAGTGGTCCGACGGCCTCCAGCCCGACGCCCAGGATGGACGCCAGCAGTGAGCCGAGGGTGACTCCGGGGTGCCGCCAGCAGGCACCGATCAGTCGCCGGATCCAGCCGGGGGAGTCCTGCCGCGCCGTCTCGCCCGGCGGGGTCGTCCGGGAGGCGGCGGATGTGCTGCCAGGGTGTGTGGTCGGGGGGCTGGACTGCTCGTTCGTCGAATGCTCCGTTCGCTGTTCGGGGTGCGAATCTGTCGGCGACGCGTCCGTTGCGTCGGCCGGTGTATCCCCCGCCATGTTCTCAAGGTTATGTCAGCTGAACTGGTGCGGCCCGCCGCGCCGGGGCGACCGCCGGCCCATCCGGGCGTGCTCCACGCTGCGAACCGAGGCGGTTCCGCCTACGGTCGGGCGCCATGTTGGCAATCACCGAGAGCGCAGCAGAGGCCATCAACGCCCTCGTCTCGCGGGGCGAAATGCCAGAGGGATCCGGCGCGCGGATCGCCGCGGACGGCGAAGGGCAGGGCCTGGAGCTGGCCCTGGTCCCCGGTCCGGCCGAGGACGACGCGGTCGTCGAGGGCCCGGGCGCGACCGTCTACCTGGAGCAGACCGCCGCCCAGGTGCTCGGCGACAAGGTGCTCGACATCGAGCGCTACGTCGAGTCCACCGGGGAGGAGCAGTTGAGATTCGCCATCGTGCCCAAGGATGGGCTCGACGGGCCGTCGAGGAACGGTTCGGCGTAGTCGCCGGCCCCCGCCCGCTCGACTGTGCGCGGTCGAGGGGCGCCGCCTCACCCAAGCAATCTTCTCGATGTCCACGGTGCCCCGGATCGTGCTCGGTCCGGGGCATCCTCTTTGCCCGGAAGTCGGCGTGTGGAATAGCTGGAACTGAGAATTAACTGATAGTCGCGCGCTTCCGTGGATTCCGCGAATTCCGACCGAGGGGGACAGTCCGAGAACGGCGCTGACCAGATTTTTTCGCGCGCTGAGAGCGGCATAGTCGCAGCTAGCTGGCCAGCACAGACCGGGCGTGAGAAATACTCCCGATTTCGCATCCACGCAAGTGTCTAGCGCGTCAGTCGATCACTTTACCTGATTGTTGCAAAGGTCCAACGCGGCCTGATGCAAGATGCCACGGAACGCGAATGGGTGGCTCCGAGTCGGCATTGCCTCGGCCCGGAGCCGCACTGCTGGGAAGCGGAGACATCACATGGCCACACCGACAGTCAACCCCGGTGCCGCGACCGGCGCACCTGGACTGAAACGCTCGATCGGGTTCTGGGGCCTGACGTTCATCTCACTCGGGTCGATCATCGGTTCGGGTTGGCTGCTCGGCGCGCTGACGGCGGCCACGAAGGCCGGGCCGGCGTCACTGCTGTCCTGGGTGCTGGCCGCGATCATGCTGGCCGTGCTGGCGCTGATCCACGCCGAGCTGGGTGGCGCCTACCCGGCCTCCGGCGGCACGGCGCGGTTCCCGCTGTTTGCGTTCGGCACGCTGGCCGGCTTCACCGCCGGCTGGGCGACCTGGCTGCAGGCAGTCGCCATCGCGCCCATCGAGGTCGAGGCCAGCCTCTCCTATCTGAACAACATCGACTGGGTCAAGACGAACCTCAACATGTTGAACGAGAACGGCACGTTGACCGGCAGCGGCATCGTGTGGGCCACCTTGTTGATGGCGGTGTTCACCGTGGTCAACATCGTCGGGGTCAAGCTGTTGTCGGACAGCAACGCGGTCACGGTGATCTGGAAGACCGCGGTGCCGGTGCTCACCGTGATCGTGCTGGTCTCGCTCACCTTCCACGCCAGCAACTTCACCGCCGGCGGCGGGTTCGCCCCATACGGCGCGCACGGCATCTTCGCCGCCCTGCCGGCCGGGGTTGTGTTCGCGCTGCAGGGGTTCGAGCAGGCGATCCAGGTCAGTGGTGAGGCGAAGAATCCGCAGAAAGACATCTCCCGCGCGGTGATCGTGGCGACGATGATCGGCACCTCGGTCTACATCCTGCTGGAGATCGCGTTCATCGGCGCCCTCGATCCGACGGTGCTGGCCAGCCAGGGCTGGTTGCACCCGATCGGCGCGGGCGACTTCGGCCCGTACGCCTCGCTGGCCGCCGGCGCGGGTGCCGCGTGGCTGGCCTACGTGCTCTACGCCGACGCGTTCGTCTCCCCGGCGGGTACCGGCCTGGTGTACATCGCCACCTCGGCGCGGGCCACCTACGCGATGGGCCGCACCAAGGTCCTGCCCGCCGCCCTCGGCCGGCTCACCGTGCGGGGCGTGCCGCTGATCTCCATCGTGCTGGCCTTCGTCATCGGCGAGCTGACGTTCCTGCCGTTCCCGAGCTGGTCGGCCCTCGTCAACGTGGTTACCTCGGCCACCGCGATCATGTACGCGTTCGCCCCGGTCTCGCTGGCCGCGCTGCGCCTGCGTGACCCGGACCGGCCGCGGCCCTACAACCTGCCGTTCCCGAAGGTGCTCGCCCCGCTGGGGTTCATCTTCGCCAACACGATCATCTACTGGGGTGGCTTCGACACCACGATGAAGCTGCTGGTCGGCATCTTCATCGGCCGGGTGCTGTTCGAGGTCACCCTGGCGCTCACCAAGGCCGAGGACCGCCCGCCCATCGACTGGCGGGCCGCCTCCTGGATCTGGCCGTGGCTGATCGGGATGCTGATCATCGGGCTGCTCGGCCGGTACGGCAACTGGGGCTACCTCAGCGTGCTGCCCGAGTTCGTCGACCTGCTTGTGGTCGCGGTATTCAGCCTGATCATCTTCTACTTCGCGGTGAGCGTGGCGATGGCGTCGGAGGACGTCATCGCCACTATCGAAGACTCGTCCGGAGAGATGGAAGCGATCGAAGCCGAGGTCAAGCTCGCCGACTGACCAGCGGCGCGCGGACGTGCCGAGCCCAGTCCCACCCGCCCCCTCTGCCACTTCGCATACCTGAGGCTCAGTTCGCATACCGCGGGCACTATGCGAAGTGTGCGTTCGGTATGCGAAGTGGGTCTGCGACGGCCGACCGTTACGGCGGCGGTTGGCTAGGGCGTGGGGTGGCCGCCTATGCGGGTGGAGAGTTCGGCGGCGGCGCGGCGTACCTCGGCGGCCAGGGTGGGCCAGTCCCGACCGCATTCCCGCTGGCTGGGGCACTCGTGCCGGAAGGTCACGCTGATCGCGGCGACCGGCCGGTCCCCGTGGTCGAGCACGGCCGCGGCTACCGAGGCGAACCCCACCGTGACGTGCCCGTCTTCCACCGCCCAGCCTCGGCGGCGCTCGCTGGCCAGCAGCCGGCGCAGCCCGGGCAGGTCCGTCGGACCCCGCCCGGTGCGGTTCAGGAAACTGCGCGCGCTGGGGAACAGCGCCCGCACCTGCGCGGCCGGCAGCAGCCCGAGCATGGCCCGACCGGACGCGGGCAGCTGCGCGGGCAGTCGCACGCCCACGTCGGTGATCGTGACGTTCGGTGTGGCCGGTGGCCGTTCCGGTTGCTCGCGCACCAGGTACAGGGTCTCCGAGCCGTGCAGCACGCCCAGGTGCGCGGTGCGCCCGACCCGGCCCACCAGCGAGCGCAGCAACGGCCGGGCCAGGGCCTCCAGCGGATCGTGGCGCAGATAGGCCGAGCCGACCTCGAAGGCGGCCACCCCGAGCCCGTAGCGGCGGTCCTCCGGCAGATGGGTGACGAAGCCGCCGCCGACCAGCTCGGCGAGCAGGTGGTAGGCGGTGGACCGGGGCAGCCCGAGCTCGCCGGCCACCGCCGCCGCGGTCATCGGCCCGGCATGGCTGGCCAGCAGCCGCAGGATGGCCAGCCCCCGGCGCAGCGCCGGTACATCGCTGCTGCCGCCCACCTGGGCAGTCTGGCATACCAGACACAGTCCGGCGCCCGGCCCTCGCGCGGGTGGGCCAACGCGCGCTGTGATGGGCAGATGCATGTACCCGTCCTGTTGGATGCCGGGGCGCTGCACCGAGACCAGGTGGTAGCGGTTGCCCGGCATGACGCCCCCGTTCAGCTCTCCGAGGCGGCCCGCGCGGCCGTGCTGGACGCCAGGGCACATATCGAACACCTGGCGGAGGCCACCACCGCCACCTATGGGGTGTCCACCGGCTTCGGCGCGCTGGCCACCCGGCACATAGCGCCGGACCGGCGCGCCGCGCTGCAGCGTTCGTTGATCCGTTCGCACGCCGCCGGCGCCGGCCAGGAGGTGGAGCGGGAGGTGGTGCGCGCGCTGATGCTGCTGCGGCTGCGCACCCTGGCCAGCGGCCACACCGGGGTGCGGGCGTCCACGGTGGATGCCCTGGCCGGCCTGCTGAACAACGGGATCGTGCCGATCGTGCATGAGTACGGCTCGCTGGGTTGCTCCGGGGACCTGGCCCCGCTGTCCTCGGTGGCACTCGCGCTGATCGGCGAGGGAGAGGTGCACGACCGCACCGGCACCCGCCGGCTGGCCGCCGAGGCGATGGCCGAGGCCGGGGTCAAGCCGGTCGAGCTGGCCGAGAAGGAAGGCCTGGCGTTGATCAACGGCACCGACGGCATGCTCGGCATGCTGGTGCTCGCCGCCGCCGATCTGGCCCACCTGCTCGACCTCGCCGACCTGACCGCGGCGATGAGCGTGGAGGCGCTGCTGGGCACCGATCGGGTGTTCGCCGCCGACCTGCAGGCGCTGCGCCCGCACCCCGGCCAGGCCACCTCGGCGGCTCGAATGACCGCGCTGCTGGACGGCTCGGCGATCGTGGCCAGCCACCGGGGGCCGGACTGCAACCGGGTGCAGGACGCCTACTCGCTGCGCTGCGCGCCCCAGGTGCACGGGGCCGCGCGGGACACGCTCACCCACGCCGAGCTGGTCGCCGACCGGGAGCTGGCCTCGGTGATCGACAATCCGGTGGTGCTGTCCGACGGGCGGGTGGAGTCCAACGGCAACTTCCACGGCGCCCCGGTGGCCTATGTGCTGGACTTCCTGGCCATCTGCGCGGCGGACGTGGCCAGCATCGCCGAGCGGCGCACCGACCGGATGCTGGACGTGTCCCGCAGCCACGGGCTGCCGCCGTTCCTGGCCGACGACCCGGGGGTGGACTCCGGGCACATGATCGCGCACTACACCCAGGCCGCCGTGGTTTCTGAGCTCAAGCGGATGGCGGTGCCGGCCTCGGTGGACTCCATCCCGACCAGCGCCATGCAGGAGGACCACGTGTCCATGGGCTGGTCGGCGGCCCGCAAGCTGCGCCGCGCGCTGGACGGGCTGCGCACCGTGCTGGCCGTGGAGCTGCTCACCGCCGCCAGGGCGCTGGACCTGCGCGCCCCGCTGACCCCGGCCCCGGCCACCGCCGCCGTCGTGGCCCGGCTGCGCGAGCGGGTGGCCGGCCCGGGCCCCGACCGACACCTCGCACCGGAAATTTTTGCTACCGAACAGTTGATTCGTGAAGGAGCGTTTGGATGACTCCGCCGTCCGCCTCGACGACCACCTCGGCCCCACCGGTGGTGCGCGCCGCCCGGGGTACCACGCTCACCGCGAAGGGCTGGGCCACCGAGGCCCCGCTGCGCATGCTGCACAACAACCTGGACCCGGAGGTCGCGGAGCGCCCGTCCGACCTGGTGGTATACGGCGGCACCGGCCGCGCGGCCCGGGACTGGCCAAGCTTCCACGCGATCACCCGCGAGCTGACCGCGCTGAACCTGGACGAGACGCTGCTGGTGCAGTCCGGCCGGCCGGTCGGCGTGCTGCGCACCCACGAGTGGGCACCCCGGGTGCTGATCGCCAACTCCAACCTGGTTCCGGACTGGGCGAACTGGCCGGAGTTCCGCCGGCTGGAGTCCCTCGGGTTGACTATGTACGGGCAGATGACCGCCGGCTCGTGGATCTACATCGGCACCCAGGGCATCCTGCAGGGCACCTACGAGACGTTCGCGGCGGTAGCCACCAAGCGGTTCGGCGGCACGCTGGCCGGCACCCTGACGGTGACCGCCGGCCTGGGCGGCATGGGGGGCGCGCAGCCGCTGGCGGTGACCATGAACGGCGGGGTCGCGCTGGTCGTCGAGGTCGACCCGGAGCGGGCCCGGCGGCGGGTCGAGCACCGCTACCTGGACGAGGTGGCCACCGACCTGGACGACGCGATCCGCCGGGTGGAGGCCGCGCGGCGGGACCGCAAGGCGCTGTCCGTCGGGGTGATCGGCAACGCCGCCGAGGTGCTGCCCGAGCTGCTCCGCCGGGGCGTCGAGGTGGACATCGTGACCGACCAGACCAGCGCGCACGACCCGCTGGCCTACCTGCCGCGCGGGGTCGCCCTGGAGGACTGGCACGACTACGCGGAGAAGAAGCCGGACGAGTTCACCGACCGGTCCCGGGACTCGATGGCCGAGCACGTGGACGCGATGCTGGGCTTCCTGGACAAGGGCGCCGAGGTGTTCGACTACGGCAACTCGCTGCGCGGCGAGGCCAAGCTGGGCGGGTGCGAGCGGGCCTTCGACTTCCCCGGCTTCGTGCCCGCTTACATCCGGCCCCTGTTCTGCGAGGGCCAGGGCCCGTTCCGCTGGGTGGCGCTGTCCGGCGACCCGGCCGACATCGCGGCCACCGATCGCGCGATGTTGGAACTATTCCCGGAGAAAGAATCGCTGGCGCGCTGGATACACCTGGCCGGCGAGCGGGTCGCCTTCCAGGGCTTGCCGGCCCGGATCTGCTGGCTCGGCTACGGCGAGCGGCACCTGGCCGGGCTGCGGTTCAACGAGATGGTGGCATCGGGTGAGCTGTCCGCGCCGGTGGCCATCGGCCGCGACCACCTGGACTGCGGCTCGGTGGCCTCGCCGTACCGGGAGACCGAGGCGATGGCCGACGGCTCGGACGCGATCGCCGACTGGCCGCTGCTCAACGCGCTGGTCAACACCGCGTCCGGGGCCAGCTGGGTGTCCATCCACCACGGCGGCGGGGTGGGCATCGGCCGGTCCATCCACGCCGGCCAGGTCACCGTCGCCGACGGCACGCCGCTGGCGGCTGCCAAGATCGAGCGGGTGCTCACCAACGACCCGGCGATGGGCGTGCTGCGGCACGTGGACGCCGGCTACCCGGAGGCCGACGCGGTGGCCGGGGAGAAGGGCGTGCGCATTCCGATGGCCTCGGCGGGGTCGGAATGACGGTCACCGGGCTGCTCGGCGAGATCGCCGACGTCGGGCGGGACCCGCGCCGGGGTGGCTACTCCCGACACGGGTACTCCCCGGTGGAGTCCTCGCTGCGGGAGTGGTTCGCCGAGGCCGCCGCTCGCCGCGACCTGGACGTGCACACCGACCGCAACGGCAACATCTGGGCCTGGTGGGGCCGGCCGGGGCCGGACGCCGTGATCACCGGCAGCCACCTGGACTCGGTGCCCGGCGGCGGGGCGTTCGACGGTCCGCTCGGGGTGACGTCCGCGCTGGCCGCGCTGGATGTGCTGCGAGCTTCCGGGTTCCAGCCGGCGCGGCCGCTGGCGCTGGTGGTCTTCACCGAGGAGGAGGGCGGCCGGTTCGGGGTGCCCTGTCTGGGGTCCCGGCTGATGAGCGGCTCGCTGGACGCCGACGCGGCCCGCCGGCTGACCGATCCGGACGGGATCACCCTGGCCGAAGCGGCGGCCTCGGTCGGGCTGGATCCGGCCCGGTTGGGCACCGACGAGGCCGCGCTGGCCGGGATCGGCTGCTTCGTGGAGCTGCACGTGGAGCAGGGCCGGCTGATGGATCGGCTGCCCGGGACGCCGTCGGTCGCGGTGGCCTCGTCGATCCTGGCGCACGGCCGGTGGCGGTTCACCCTCACCGGCACCGGCAACCACGCGGGAACGACCGAGGTGCCCGACCGGCGTGACCCGATGCTGCCGGCCGCTGCCGCCGTGCTCGCCGCGCGGCGCGCGCTGGGTTCCCGCGAGTCGGCACGGGCCACCGTGGGCCGGCTGGTGCCCACCCCGGGCGGCACCAACGTGATCGCCTCGGCGGTGGACTTCTGGCTGGACGCCCGGGCGCCCGACGGCCCGGAGGCGCGGGCGGTGGTCGCCGAGGTCGAGGCGGCGGCGCGCGAGGCGGCGGCCGAGGAGGGGTGCGAGCTGACCGTGCGGGAGGAGTCGTACGGCGGCGCGGTGCACTTCGATTCCGCGCTGCGCGACCGGCTGGCGGCTGAGCTCGGTGGCCCCGGCGGCCCGGTTCCGGTGCTGCCCACCGGCGCCGGCCACGACGCCGGCATCCTGGCCGCCCGGGTGCCCACCGCGATGCTGTTCGTGCGGAATCCGACCGGGATCAGCCACGCTCCGGCGGAGCACGCCGAGCCGGCGGACTGTGCGGCCGGAGCGGACGCGCTGGCCCGAGTGCTGGAGTCGCTGTGTCGGTAGCCGTTCCGAAGGGAACTGTTCCGCCCGGAACTGTGGCGGCCGGAACTGTGGCGCCCGGAACTGTTCCGGCCGGAACTGTAGCGCCCGGAACTGTTCCGGCCGGAACTGTGGCGCCTCGAACTGTGGCGGCCGGAACTGTGTCGGCGGCTGGAACTGTGGCGCCCGGAACTGTGTCGGGGGCTGCAGAGTTCTGGTGCGAACGGGCTTGGCTGCCGGGCGGGGTGGCCGAGCGGGTGTCGGTGGGGTGCGACGACGCTGGGGTGGTCACCTCGGTGACGCCGGGCGTCGACCCCCCGCCGGGAGCCTCCCGGCTGTCCGGCGTGGTGTTCCCCGGCTTCGCCAACGGCCACTCGCATGCCTTCCACCGGGGGCTGCGCGGGCGCACCCACGCCGGTGGCGGCACCTTCTGGACCTGGCGGGAGGCGATGTACCGGCTGGCCGGGCGGCTGGATCCGGACACCTACCACCGGCTGGCCGGCTTGGTGTACGCGGAGATGGCGCTGGCCGGGTTTGTGGTCGTCGGTGAGTTCCATTACCTGCACCACCCACCGGGAGGCGGCCGGTACGCGGACCCGAACGCGATGGGTGAGGCACTGCTGGCGGCCGCCGCCCACGCCGGCATCCGGATCACCCTGCTGGACACCTGTTACCTCGCCGGCGGCCTGGACGTTTCCGGCTACCAGCCGCTGAGCGGCCCGCAGGTCCGGTTCGGCGACGGCGATGTGGCCGGCTGGGCGGCGCGCTGCTCGGCGCTGACCGAGCGGCCAGGGGCCCGGGTCGGTGCGGCGGTGCACTCGGTGCGCGCGGTGCCGGCCGAGGCCCTGCCCGGGTTCGCCGACGCGACCCGGGACCGACCGGTCCACGTGCACCTGTCCGAGCAGCCGGCGGAGAACGAGGCCTGCCAGGCCTTCCACGGCTGCTCGCCGACCGAGCTGCTGGCCGGGGCCGGTTTGCTCGGTCCGCGCACCACCGCCGTGCACGCCACCCACCTGTCGGACAAGGACGTCGAGCTGCTCGGCGCGGCAGGGGTGACGGCGTGCTTCTGCCCGACCACGGAGGCTGACCTGGCCGACGGCATCGGGCCGGCCCGCGAGCTGGCCGACGCGGGCTGCCCGATCAGCCTGGGTAGCGACCAGCACGCGGTGATCGATCCGCTGGCCGAGGCCAGGGCGCTGGAGTTCGGCGAGCGGCTGCGCACCGGGCAGCGCGGCCGGTTCTCCCCGGGCGACCTGCTGGCGGCGGCCACGGAGCGCGGGCACCGGAGCCTGGGCTGGCCGGACGGCGGCCGGATCGCGGTCGGCGCCCCCTGCGACCTCGTTGCGGTGCGCACCGATACGGCGCGTACCGCCGGGGCCTCGGCGGAGCAGCTGGTGCTCGCCGGGTCGGCGGCCGACGTGCATTCCGTGGTGGTGGGAGGGCGGCTGGTGGTGTCCGGCGGCGCACACCGCTCGTTCGGCTCGGTGGGCGCGGAGCTGGCCAAGGTGATCGAGGAGCTGTGGTCGGCGTGAGCCTGCCAGCGAGCGGGCCGTCGGCGCCGGGCGGCCTGTCGGGACCGGGCGAGCGTGCCAGTGGGCCGTCGGGACCGGGCGGCCTGTCGGGACCGAGCGAGCTGTCGTCGGCGGGCGAGCGTGCCGGCGAGCCGTCGGGACACAGCGTGCTGGTGACCGGGATCGGCGAGCTGACCACGAACGATCCGGAGCTGGGCCAACTCGGCGGGGACCAGCCGGCGGCGCTGGTGCTGGACGGCGGGCTGGTCGCCTGGGTCGGGCCGGCCAGCCACGCACCGGCGGCCGACCGCGCGGTGGACGTGTCCGGCCGGGCGGTGCTGCCCGGGTGGGTGGACAGCCACACACACCTGGTGTTCGCCGGCGACCGCACCGCGGAGTTCGGCGCGCGGATGGCCGGCGAGCCGTACCGGGCCGGCGGGATCGCGGTGACCGTCGAGGCCACCCGAGCGGCCAGCGACGAGGAACTGACGGCCACGTTGCGCCGGCACGTGGCCGAGGCCGCCGCGCAGGGCACCACCTACCTGGAGACCAAGACCGGCTACGGGCTGACCGTGGCCGACGAGGCGCGCGCCGCGAAGCTGGCCGCCGCCGAGGTGGACGAGGTGACCTTCCTCGGCGCGCACCTGGTGCCGACCGGGGCGGATGCCGACGACTACGTCGAGCTGGTGTGCGGGCCGATGCTGGACGCGGTGGCGCCGCACGTGCGCTGGGCGGACGTGTTCTGCGAAACCGGCGCGTTCGACGCCGTCCAGTCCCGCGCGGTGCTCACCGCCGCCGCGAAGCGCGGGCTCGGGCTGCGGGTGCACGGTAACCAACTCGGCCCTGGGCCCGGTGTGGCACTGGCGGTAGAGCTGGGCGCGGCCAGTGTGGATCACTGCACCTACCTGACCGGCGCCGATGTGGATGCGCTGGCCGGGTCGGACACGGTGGCCACGCTGCTGCCGGCCTGCGACCTGTCCACCCGCCAGCCGCTGCCGGCCGCCCGCGCCCTGCTCGAGGCCGGTGCCACAGTGGCGCTCGCCTCGAACTGCAACCCGGGCTCCTCCTACACCTCGTCCATGGCGTTCTGCGTGGCCACGGCGGTGCTGCAGATGCGGATGAGCGTCGCCGAGGCGGTCCGGGCGGCCACCTGGGGTGGGGCCCGTGCCTTGCGCCGGGAGACGGGTCCGGGCGCCGTCGGGGTGCTGCGCCCGGGCAGCCGCGCCGACCTGCACGTGCTCGACGCGCCCTCGGTCACCCACCTCGCCTACCGCCCCGGGGTTCCGCTCACCTGGGCGGTATGGCGCGCCGGCGCTCGTGACGGGCACGTCACCTACCACGTGGAGACGGCGCACCGCCCCGTTCGGTCGGCGAAGCTGTCTCGCAGCCCGGTCGACCCCGTCACGCTGAC
>DASWST010000004.1:0-14071 GCA_036402515.1 Pseudonocardia sp. | reverse complement strand
GCCGAGCTGGCCGGGCGGCTGGCCATGAGCGAGCCGACGCTGCGTCGGAAGTTGCGTGCGGAGGGCACCTCGCTGCGCGAGATCCGGGACGAGATCCGGCACCGCGTGGCGGTGGCCAGCCTGGAGCGCGGCGGCGAGCCGATTGCCGCGCTGGCCGAGCGCCTCGGGTTCTCTGAGCCCAGCGCATTCACCCGCGCCTTCCGCCGCTGGACCGGCCGCGCACCGACCAGCTACCGCCGCGAACCCTCCGCCAGCGGGGCGCGCTCCTAGCCGAGCACCCGGACCGGCGCGCCGGTCAGGTAGGCGTCGATGTTCTGCACGATGTCCCGGTAGAACACCCGGTAGCCGCCCTGGGTCACATAGCCCAGGTGCGGGGTGGCCAGCACGTTGGGCAATGTTCGGAACGGATGGTCGGCCGGCAGCGGCTCGACGTCGAACACGTCCAGCCCGGCGCCGGCGATCCGCCCGGCGCGCAGCGCGTCCACCAGCGCGGACTCGTCCACGATCGGGCCGCGCGAGGTATTCACCAGGTAGGCGGACGGGCGCATCAGGGCCAGGTCGGCCGCGCCGACCAGGCCCCGGCTGCGCTCGGAGAGCACCAGGTGGATGCTGACGAAGTCGGATTCGGCCAGCAGTTCGGCCTTGGAGCCGGCCAGCTTCACGCCGACCTCGGCGGCCCGCTCCCCGGTCAGGTTCTGGCTCCACGCCAGCACCTCCATGCCGAAGGCCAGGCCCACCCTGGCTACCTGGGCGCCGAGGCGGCCCAGCCCGAGCAGCCCCAGCCGGGCGCCGGCCAGGTCGACGCCCACGGTCCGCTGCCATAGGCCGCCTTCCCGCAGCCCGGTGTTCTCCTTGGTCACACTGCGGGCCAGGTCCAGGATGAGCGCCCAGGTCAGCTCGGATGTGCCGGTGGCCAGCCCACCGGTGCCGGACACCACAACGCCCCGCTCGGTGGCCGCCGCCACGTCCACCGAGGCGTTGCGCATCCCGGTGGTGATCAGCAGCCGCAGCGCGGGCAGCCGGTCCAGCAGGGATCGGCGCAGCGGGGTGCGCTCCCGCATGAGCACCACGATCTCGTGCTCGCGCAGCGCCTCGACCAGGGCGTCCTCACTGTCGAGGTGCTCGCGGAAGACGTCCACCTCGACGCGATCGCGCACCGGGCCCCAGTCGGCCATTTCCATGGCCACGCCCTGGTAGTCGTCGAGCACCGCGCACCTGCGCTTCACCGCATCCTCCTCGAGCCCCGGTCGGGTCAGCGCCGGCGCTCCAGTTTCGACGCCTCCGCCGGTACCGATACTGCCGTGGCCCGGGCTGGAGCACGCGGGAGTACCCGCTGTGTCACATCCGGGGGCCCGGTTCCGTCCCTGAGGTAGGTCAGCCGCGCGGGCGGTGACGAGGGAGAGGATGCGGGATGAGGGTTGTGGTAGCCGGGGCGACCGGTTCGGTGGGCCGGCCACTGGTGCGGCAGCTGGCGGCCGACGGGCACCAGGTGGTCGGCCTGACCCGGAACGCCACCTCGGCTCGAGCGTTGGAAGCCGCTGGCAGCGCGGCCGTGGTGGCGGACGTGCTCGATCGGGACGGGCTGCTGCGCGCGCTGGACGGGACGACGGCGGACGCGGTGATCCACGAGCTGACCGCGCTCACCAAGGCGCCGATGCGGGCCAAGGACATGGAGGCCACCAACCGGTTGCGCACGACCGGTACCGCCCACCTGCTGGAGGCGGCCGAGGCGCTCGGCGCCAAGCGGTTCGTGGTGCAGTCCTTCTTCGGCGGCTACGGCTTCCGCGACCACGGCACCGAGCCGCTGCCGGAGCGGGCCCCGTTCGGCGAGACGACCGGACCGGCCGATCGGGTTATCGCCGCGCTGCGCTCGGCGGAGGAGCAGGTCCGCGCCAGCGCGGCGGTGGGCGGCGTCGCCCTGCGCTACGGGTTCTTCTACGGCGCCGATGGCATGCCGGACATGGTGCGCCGCCGGCTCATCCCGGTGCCCAACCGAGGTGGGCTGCTGCCCTGGATCCACCACGAGGACGCCGCCGGCGCCGCCGTCGCGGCCCTGGAGCGGGGTCGGGCCGGCGGTGTCTACAACATCGCCGACGACCAGCCGGCCAGCTGGCGCGAGGTGATGACCGCGATGGCCGGTCGGCTTGGTGCCCGCCCGCCGAGGGTGCTGCCGACCTGGGCCTTGCGCCTCGGCGCCCCCTTCACCACCCGGGTGGTGGTGGACACCACCATGGTGCTCTCCACCGCCGCCGCCCGGGACGAATTGGACTGGTCACCGCGGTACCCCAGCTACCGGGAGGGCCTGCACACCGTCAGCTGACCGCGGCGCGGCTGTCATGCTGGGTCGGCGGGGCCGCCGTGGGCCTGGACGAACAGCTCCACCCCGTCCAGCACCCGGGCCAGGCCGAACTCGAACCGCTCCGCCTCGCTGGCCGGGGTGTCGGCCGCGCTGGCCTCCTGGAACACCGTGGCGAACACCGGGTAGCGGTCCAGCCGACCGAATCGAAGCAGGCTTTCCCTACCCGGCACCCTTGGCCCGCCGGTGAAGTCGGCCGCGGCACCCCGCACGTAGCCGTTCACCAGCAACAGCACGTCCAGCAGCGCCGGCCCCGGCAGCCCGGTGGTGACGAGCACCCGCAGCGCCGCCTCGGTCCAGGCCAGTTCGTTGGGTCCCATCGTGCGGGCGCCGGTGACCAGCGGCAGCGTCCACGGATGGCGCACGAAGATGTCCCGGGTGCCTCTGGCCCACTCGGCCACGGCGGTGCGCCAGCCGGCGTCCTCCGCGGCCGGGGGCGGCCCTCCAATGGCGGCATCCAGCATCAGGCTGACCAGCTCATTCTTGCCCGGCACGTGGCGGTAGAGCGACATGGTGGCGGCGCCCAGCCGGGCGGCGACCCGCTGCATGGACAGTGCGGCGAACCCGTCGTCGTCGGCGATCTGGATCCCGGCGCGAACGATGCCGTCGCGGCTCAGCGCCGGTCTGGGCCCCCGCCGGGGAGAGCCTGGCACGCCCCACAGCAGCTCTTCGGCGTCCACGGTCCTCCTCCGGGGCTGGGCTCTCCGAATTATTGCGTATGTCGTACGCGGCGGGTGGCACATACTCATTGCGTATCTCATACGCAGTAGAGTGTCCGCTCTCGAGAAGGCGCATCCGCCATGGCCTCGCCGCCCGCGCCCGACCTCCCCGGCCCCGCCCCCGACGCACCCCTCGCCGCTGCGACCGCCGCGGGGACCATCACCGCGGCGCCGACTGGTTCCCCGGCCCCAAGCCGCCGTCGGTCTGATCGCCAACGCGCCTGGATGCCGCCTCTGATCGTGTTCAGCATCGTGTTCCTGGTCTTCACCCTGCCGCCGTATCTGGGCTTCGACCCGGCCCGGTCCCGGATCCCGCCACGGGCGGACTACCCGGCGCACTACCCGATGCTGGTCGGACACATCCTGTTCGGCTCGGTCGCGCTGTTGGCCGGCTGCCTGCAGGTCTGGCCGTGGTTCCGGGCCCGCTACCGCGCCGCGCACCGCTGGGCGGGCCGGCTCTACCTGTTCGGCGGGGTCTTTCCGGCTGGCGTGATGGTGCTGGCTGTGGCACCGGTGAGCAGCACGGGTTTCACCTCGGCGGTGGGCAACACGGTGCTGGCGCTGCTCTGGCTGGGTACCTCGGCGGCCGGGTACCGCGCGGCCCGGCGGCGACGCTATGCGGAGCACCGGGTGTGGATGCTGCGCAGCTTCGCGCTGACCACGTCGATCGTGCTCAACCGGGTATGGCTGGTGCTGTTGATAGCGCTGGCGCCGGCGCTGCGGGGGGTGTACCACGTCGACGAGGACACTCTGATCCAAGCGGCGGCGGCGGCCTCGGTGTGGCTGAGCTGGGTGGTCAATCTGCTGTTCGTGGAGTGGTTCGTCCTCCGCCGCCGGCCCGCTCCCGGGGCTGCCTGACGATCCGTCCCTCACCGGCTCAGCTCGCACAGACCGGCCGCCGGCCGCGGTCGGCTTGGCTCGCACAGACCGTCCTCAGCGCGTCGGCACCTGATCGGCGCGCAGCGACAGGTAGCGGCGTTCCGGGCGGCTGGTGGTTTGCCGGGCGGCGAGCCGGTAGGCGGCCTTGGCCTCGGCATACTGGCCGGCCATCTCCAGCAGGTGCGCGCGCACGGCGGCCAGCCGGTGGTGCGCGGTCATCCGGTTGTCGGCCTCCAGCGGGGCGATCAGCTCCAGCCCCGCTTCCGGTCCGTCCACCATGGCCACCGCCACCGCATGGCTGAGGGTGACCATCGGACTCGGGGCTCGACGCTCCAGCAGCCGGTAGAGCGCGACGATCTGCGGCCAGTCGGTGTCCTCGGCCCGGCCGGCCTCGGCGTGCACCGCCGCGATCGCCGCCTGCAGCTGATACGGGCCGACCGTCGAGCGGGGCAGCGTCGCGGTGATCAGGTCGATGCCTTCGCGGAGCAGCGCGGCGTCCCACCGGTCGCGGTCCTGCTCGGCGAGCGGCACCAGTGCGCCGTCCTCGGTGGTCCGGGCCGGGCGGCGGGCCTCGGTGAGCAGCATCAGCGCGAGCAGGCCGGCGACCTCCCCGTCCTCGGGCAGCAGCCGCAGGATCTGCCGGGTCAGCCGGATCGCCTCACTGGTCAGCTCGACCCGGTGCAGCTGGTCGCCACCGGTCGCGGTGTATCCCTCGTTGAAGATCAGGTAGAGGGTGTGTAGCACCGCGTTCAGCCGGTCCGCGTAGTCCCCGTCCGGCGGTGGGCCGAACCGCGCTCCGGCGGCCTGGATGCCACGCTTGGCCCGGGTGATCCGCCGGGTCATGGTGGCCTCCGGGACCAGGAACGCGCTGGCGATCTGCGCGGTGGTCAGCCCGGCCACGGCACGCAGGGTGAGGGCGACCTGCGAGGCCATGCTCAGCGCCGGATGGCAGCACAGCAACAGCAGGCTCAGCGTGTCGTCGACGGCCGGCCGACCCGGCGCGTCGGCCGCCGCCGCGGTGGCTCGAGCCGGCTCCCTCGCCGCCGCGTTGACCTCGCGGTCCCGGCGGGCCGCTTCGCTGCGCCACTGGTCGGTCAGCCGCCGACTTGCCACGGTGACCAGCCAACCGTGCGGGTTGGTGGGCACACCCTCGGCCGGCCACTGCTGCGAGGCGGCCAGCAGCGCCTCCTGCACGGCGTCCTCGGTGCGGTCGAAGTCGCCGGAGCGGCGCAACACGGCGCCGAGCACCCGGGGTGCCAGCTCGCGCAGCAGCACCTCGAGGTCGCGGTCCTCGGGCCCGTCCATCACATCTCCATGCCGGTGACCTCCATGATCGGCCGTACCTCGACACCGCACACCGCCGCGTCCGGGATGCGCGCGGCGATCTCCAGCGCGCGCTCCAGGCTGTCGCAGTCGACCACGTCATACCCGGCCAGATGCTCCTTGACCTCCGCATACGGCCCGTCCGAGGTAACCGGCACGCCCCCGCGCACCCGGACCCCGAGCGACTGGGACGGGTCGGCCAGTGCGTTGCCGCTCACCCACTCGCCGGAGCGCACCAGCTCGCGGTAGAGCTCGGCGTGGTCGCGCTCCATCTGGTCCCGCTCCTCCTGGGACAGCGCATCCCAGGTGGCCGGCGAGCTGTAGATCAACATCAGGTATTTCACGGCGCACCTCTCGGCTTCCGGCCACGCCCTGGGGCCTACGGCGTGGCTCTGCACTCGGGTCGAAGCCACCGTGCCGGAAGCGACATCGAGCGGGCCAGAAGATTCCGCCCACCGAGGCGAATGTCCGGTTCTAGTCGGCGGCACCGACCACTGGATGACGCCCGACACCCGGGCGAGGAGGAGGTGCACGATGTCCGACCACCGCCCCGATCCCCGCCGCTGGCAGGTATTGATCCTGCTCAGCGCAGCGTTCTTCATGACCATTCTGGACAGCACCATCCTGCTCACCGCGCTGCCCTCGATCGAAGCCGGGTTGGGGGTCAGCGGAGCCGCGGTGAGCTGGACGGTCACCGGCTACGGGCTGGCATTCAGCGGGCTCCTGCTGTGCTGCGGACGGCTGGCCGACGTATTCGGCCGCAAGCGGGTCTTCCTGGCCGGCATGGTGCTGCGGGTGCTGTCCGCGCTGCTCTGCGGGTTGGCACCGTCGGTGGAGTACCTCATCGCGGCGCGCGCGCTGCAGGGGGTGTCGGCGGCGATCATCGCGCCGGCCGCGCTGTCGCTGCTGATGACCGCGTTCCCGGACGGCCCCGAGCGCAACCGCGCGCTGGGCATCTGGGGCGGCCTCGGCGGAGTCGGCGCCACCTCAGGCCTGCTGCTCGGCGGCGTGATCACCGACGTGCTGGGTTGGCAGTGGGTGTTCCTGATCAACGTGCCGGTCGGGCTGGCGGTGCTCACCATCGGCGGCGCGCTGCTCCGGGAAACCCGGGCGGCGGGCCGGGGTCGGCTGAACGCGGCCGGCGCGCTCACCGTGACCGCCGCGCTGGTGCTGCTGGTCTACACGATCATCGAGCTGCCCGCGCGCGGCTGGACCGGTGCCACCGCGGTGGCGTTGGGTTCCTCGCTCGCCCTGTTCGCGGCGTTCTGGCTGATCGAGACCCGGTCGGTGGCTCCGCTGGTGCCCGCGCGGCTGCTGCGTTCGCGATCGCTGGTGGGTGGCAACGCGGTCATTCTGGCGGCTGGCATGGCGGTGGACGGGATGCTGATCACGCTGACCGGCTACGTGCAGCAGGCGATGGGCTGGTCGGCGCTGCGGTTCGGGTTGGTCGCCGCGGTGATGACGGTGGCCTCCGTGGTCGGTGGCCTGAGCAGCCAACGGGCCGCGCTCGGGTTCGGGGTACGCCGGGTGGCGATGGTCGGTGCCGCGCTGCTGGTCGTCGGCTGCCTGCTACTCACCCAGGTGTCCGCTGCCGGCTCGGTCGGCCTGCTGCTGGTCGGTCAGCTGATCTTCGGCGTGGGCATGGGCGGCACCTTCGTCTGCGCGCAGATCGCCGCGCTGAGTGGGGCCAAGGAGGCCGACTCCGGGCTGGCCGCCGGGGTGGTGGACACCTCGTTCAGCATGGGCACCGCGCTGGGTATCGCGATCTGCACCGGCGTGGCGGCCGCCGTCGGCCGGCTGAACAAACCGGACGGGCTGGGCGTGGCGGACGGGCTGGGCATCGCGGGGCTGGTGGACGGGCACCGGGCCGCGTTCGGGACCGCGGGGCTGCTCGCCCTGCTCGGACTGGTCGCCGCCCTGTGGCTGCTGCCCCGGGACTCGGCGCGGCCGCCTCGGGATAGCGCGGAACGCGACGCCGAGCCGACCGCCCCGGCCTGCCGATGACCCGGCCCGCCGAAGACCGCCGCGTACTCCGTGAGTGGCGAGTGGTCCGATGAGGCCACTTGCCACTCGCGGGTTCGAGGGGTGCTCGGGAACGCAGGCAGACGCCTTGGGGGCCGGGGTGGGTTCCCGGAACACCACCCAGGGCAGGAACAGCTGGGTGAGCGGGCCGATCGACACCGCGTAGAGCACGGTGCCGACCCCGACGGTGCCGCCGAGCAGCCAGCCGACGGTCAGCACGGTCAGCTCGATCCCGGTGCGCACCCAGCGCACCG
Organism: Pseudonocardia sp.; assembly: GCA_036402515.1. Lineage (GTDB taxonomy): Bacteria > Actinomycetota > Actinomycetes > Mycobacteriales > Pseudonocardiaceae > Pseudonocardia. The sequence continues at coordinate 6,518 of DASWST010000004.1, read as the reverse complement.
ACCACCCGGTACGGGCGTGCAGCCCGGTCATCAGCCCGTCCCGGGGGCCGGGGCCGAGACGCGCGCCGACGTAACAGGCGGTGGCCAGCCCGTTGAGCAGCACCCCGGCGACCATCAGGGCGATCTGCCAGCCCAGCCGGGTGGCCGGTGGGATCACCGCCAGCGCCACGTCGACCGCAACGGCGATCACCACCACATTGGCCACCGTGCCCACCCCGGGGCGCTGCCGCAGCGGGATCCAGATCAGCAGCACCACAACGCCGGTGAGCGCGGTGACCGCTCCGAAACTCCAGCCGAGCCGAGGCGCCAGTCCCTGGTGCAGGACGTCCCACGGGTCCAGTCCGAGCTGCGCCCGTACCAGGAACGCCATGCTCACGCCGTAGAGCACCAGGCCGACGAACAACTGGGCGAGGCGGGGGAAAGGCCGGCGGGACAGGCCGACCGGCGAGAGATCCAGCTTGTGGGAAGTACGCACAACACCAAGTTCTAAGCGCTCACCGGGCCTCGGTCGAGGGCCAATCCCAGGTTCTTGGCCTGCTCCGGACCGAGTTCAGTAGCGCCGACCCGCCTCGCCGCGAGCCGAGTTCAGCAGCAGGCGCACGGCGGTCGAGGCACGCCGCCGGCGAACGGGCCCTGGTCCGCCTCGGCGGGCGCGCCGGCTCGGCCGGAAGCGGCAGCCCCTCCGGCCGGGCTGACGGCGCCGCTCGGCTCGGCCCGCTCCGCCAGCCAACCGGACGCCTCCGATGCCGAGCCGAACACCTGGAGCTGGTGCTCACCGATCTCCAGGTCGACCTCGATGCTGTGCGGGTCGAGCATTCGCCACCGGTGGTATGGCGCCCCGTCGCAGCGCAGCGCGCAGGATGCCGCGTCGGGCAGCTGGGTGACCCGGAACGAGGTCGGCGCTCCCCGGTCGGCGGCGGTGGCGGCGTAGCAGCCGATGTGCAGCACCGGGCCGACCCCCGGCTCCGGCTCGGAGTTCCAGGCCTCCCGGATGCCCAACCGGGGGAAGTCCACCTCGCACACCGTCGGCTGGTCGAACTTGGCCAGGTTGGGATCGGTGAACACCCGCGACCAGGCGCCCGGCGCGCCGATATCGGCCATCACCAGCAGCCCGTTGAGCTGGCCTCTGGGGTACGGCTCGCCGAGCCCGAAGCCCCAGCCGAACTCGTCGGCCCCCGCGCCGAAGAACCCGGGCTCGCACCGGCTGGCCACGTGGTCCGACAGCCGAGCCAGGGTGATCTCGTCACCGAACTCCCTGGCCAGCACCACGCCGAGCAGCAGGAACCGGGGATCCGGCAGGGAGCGGACCGGGCGGGCCGGGTCACTCCAGCCGATCTTGTCCACCGCCGTGCGATACAGAATCTCGGCCAGCGCCGGCTCCTGGGGCAGCAGGTAGATGGCCACCGACAGCCCGGCGGTGGGGCCGGCCCGGTGCGTGTAGTCCTCGATCGGGTCGTGGTAGAGCGCCATCCACTCCACCCGCCCGCCCGGGGTGACCCCGAGGAAGCGCTGCCTGGCGATCTGGAGCCACTGGTCGTAGACCCAGTGGTCCGCGCCGCCGGTGAGGATGTCGTGCATGCGCAGGCCCAGCCCGGCGGCGCTCAGGCAGTACGGCCAGATCTTGGTGTTCTCGCAGTGCGGGCCTTCCGGGCGCCGCGCCCACTGCCGGGCCAGCAGCGCGTTGATGCCGTCGTGGGTCCAGGAGAACGTCTGATCGTCCAGCCCAGTGACGCTGAAGGGTTCGTTCCACCGGCGGTCCCGGGAGACGTAGCCGTGGAAGCCCAGCATGAGGTTGAACCAGCCCTTGAAGAACAGGTTGCCCTCGGCGCCCACCGGGTCCGGCGCCAGGCCCCACGGTTCGACGCCGTTGGCCGTCCAGCCCGGCATGTCGTACCGGCCGGCCAGGTGCTCCGGTATCCACACCTTGACCAGCTCGGCCGGATAGTTGGCCCGGTCCGGGTCGTGGCCGATCTGGGTGAGCCAGTCGATCGCCGCCCAGTGCGTGGTGTGCCGGGCCAGCAGCCCGTCCATGATCTCGACGTAGACCTCGCGCCAGGCCGGCGTCACGTCGGCCATCATCGGCACCGCGTAGCTGGACTCGGACAGGTCGAACCGGGCGAAGTTGAGCACCGGCGGGGTGCTCCGGTCGTCCCACCAGGGGGCCGGTCGGCCGGCCGAGCTCCAGTCGTCCCTGGTGGTGGCCTTGCGATGCAGGTAGCGCAGCCAACCGCGCGCGCGATCGCCCAGCACGGTGTCCGACGCCGCTTCTGACACGGTCCATGGGATCACGCGCTCGGCGACCTCGTCCAGGCCCGCCCGCCCTCCGAAAGTCCTTGCCGGCGAGCCATTTAGATAGTTAGAATATCGATAGTTTAACTATCCACACCAGGGAGCGCCACCATGACCGCCGAAGACCTGGACCATCCAGACGCCGACGGCACCGCCCGCGGCTACAGCCGCCGGCGGCTGCTCACCACCGGAGCGGTGAGTGCCGGCGCGGCCGCCCTGGCCGGCGCCGCCGGCGGGATCGCGCTGACCCAGGGCGCGGCGCCCACGCCGGTGATCCAGCCGTCCGGCCGCCGCCGGTTCGCCGGCAAGGTCGTACTGATCACTGGCGCGACCTCGGGCATCGGCCGCTCGGCCGCGCTGCTGTTCGCCGCCGAGGGAGCCAAGGTGGGCTTCTGCGGGCGGCGGGAGAACCTCGGCGCGCAGGTGGAGCGGGAGATCCGCGCTGCCGGCGGGGAGGCCAGCTACCTCCGCGCCGACGTGCGCGAGGAGGCCGATGTGCGCCGCTTCGTGGACCAAGTGGCAAGCCGGTACGGCGGGCTGGACGTGTGCTTCAACAACGCCGGCGTCACCCTCGAGAAGCCGCTGCACGAGTTCACCAGCGCGGAGTGGGACGACGTGGTCAACACCGACCTGCGCGGCAACTTCCTGGCGCTCAAGTACCAGATCCCGCACCTCATCCGGCGCGGCGGAGGCACCGTGGTGGTGACCGCGTCGTCGGTGGTGCGGACCACTACGGAGAACCGTTCCGCGTACACCGCCGCCAAACACGGCCTGGTCGGCATGGTCAACTGCGCCGCGTTCGACTACGCCCGCTACAACATCCGGATCAACACGCTGGTCCCGGGCACCACGAACACCGAGCTGGTCCGCCGGGTGGCCGGCGCGATGGGCCTGCCGGACGCGGTGTGGAGTGCGATGGCGGCGACCTGGGGCAAGGCCAACGTGCCGGGCATGGCGCGGATGGCGACCGCCGACGAGATCGCGGTGGGGGCGCTCGCGCTGGCCTCCCCCGACTTCAGCTACATGACCGCGGCGCAGCTGGTGATGGACGGCGGGCACACCGCCCACGCCTAATCGGGGGCGCCGCACTGGGCGGTGATCAGGGCGGCGGCAGCGGTCCGGGCGTCCCGGTACGGGCTGGTGTCGCCGATCGAGGTGGCCAGCGCCCCGGCGCCCTCGAGCAGCACCGCCAGCTGGCCGCCGAGCGCCTCTGGGTCCCGCGCGCCGGCCTGCCCGGCCACCTCGACCAGCCGGCCCAGCACCGCCGCCTTGTACCGGCGCGCCCGTTCCCTGGCCGGGGCGTCCGAGGCGGGCAACTCCACCGGTGGGGCGCCACCGCGCCGTCCATCCGAGCCACCGACTGAGCGGCGCGGCGGCACGCTGACCTGCCGAACCGGTGACCGGCGACCACCTAGTGTCTCGTGTCCGATTTCCCTTGCCGGATCCGGTGATCCAGGCGGCGGCTGGCAAGGCCGAGGACCGCCTGGATATCGGGCATATCCAGGCGGTCCGAGTACGCCGCCAGACGTCGTCTGGGCGCCGGAAACGGTGTAGAGACTTCGGACACGGGACACTAGCCTCGATGTTTCGTACGTCCGTACTGTGATCTTCGTTTGCGGCTGCTGATCTTTCTTTCCGTGCTCTTGGTGTGCGGGCGTGGTTGTTCTCCAGCCCTGTGCGGTGGCCGGCTCTCCGGGTCCTGGGTCGTCGGGGTTGGGTCTGGTGGTCAGGGGACGGGGAGCGCGGTGAGTCGGGCGTGTGCGGTGGTGATCATGTCGGCCCAGGGCCAGGCTGGGTCGATCTTGAGGGTGCGCTGACGTGCGGTGCGGACGATTCGTCCGGCCACGGCCAGGATGCGCAGGCGGAGTCGTTTCGGTTCGTAGGTGGCCGCGGTGGTGGGCAGGGCCAGTCGGGCGGTCCAGGCCAGCAGGTCCGCGGCGAGCGCGGCGATGGCCAGCCAGATCCGGTTCTGCGCCATGTCGTGAAAGGGCAGGTTGCGGATGCCTGTGTCCTTGCCGTTGCGGATGCGGTCCTCGACGCGGGCGTGCCGTCGATGGCGTAGTTCCAGGTCGGCCAGATGGTGGGCGGGGCCGGCGAAGTTGCTGTTGGTGAGGAACCCGGTGATGCGCAGGCCGTCGGCGTCGGTGATCCGTAGCTGAGCGCCGGGGTGCGGGTGTTCTTTGCGCAGGATCAGCCTGGTTTCCGCCGGCCAGGCCGCCATGTTGACCAGGCCGGTGGCCTCGGCGACCCACGCTCCGTCGCGGGTCTCGATCTGCACGCCGTGTTCGGCGGCGCGGGGCTTGCGGGCCTGATAGGCCGGGGTCCACGCGGTCGCGGGGAGCAGCTGCAGGGCGGTGTGGATGTCGAAGTGGCCCAGTGAGGCGCCGACGGAGAACGTCACCCCCAGCGTGGCCAGGTGCGCGGCGAACTCCTTCGTCGCGCCGGCGGCGTCGGTGCGCACCAGCACCGCCACCCGCCCCGCCGGATCCGGTGTGCGCAATGGCCGCGGGAGCTGCGCCAGCGCTGCGTCGACCACGGCGACATGGTCGACCGCGGTGTTCGAGCCGGCCCGCCCCGGGCGCAGCAGCTCGGCCACCGGCTCCCCGGCCCCACCGCTGCCGTGATCGACGAAGGAGAGCAGCGGATGAAACCCAAATCCCTTCTTCCACGTACGAGTGGCCTGCTCCTTCTCTGAGTGCGCGTCGAGCAGGGTGGCGTCCAGGTCGATGACCACGTTCCCGTCCTGGATCGGTGCCCCGGCCCAGCTCCACACCCGTTCCCGGGCCTGCGCTCGCGCCGTGTTGATCGCGCCCAGCACGGTATCGGCGTCTTCAGCCAGGCGCGCGATCAGCCGCGATACCGTCGGGTCCGAAGCCACCAGCCCGAAGACCCCGGGCTGCGCGCGCAGCACCGCCACGTCACAGGCTGCGTCCCCGCCCAGGGCGACCGCGATCGCGAGGTCGAGCACGATCTTGGCGGGGTCATGGATGGCCAACGGGCGCCGCCACGGCCCCAGCAACCTCGACAACTCCTTAATCAGACCGCTGCGCCGAGCCGTCTCGACGAGCAACGCGCCACCGGCGTGCGACACCAGCGACTCGCCGCCAGCGATCACCGACAACCAGGGCCTGCGATGTTTATCCTTCACCCGCGGAGTGCCTCTCAACTCGGTCAGATCAGAGCCTCGACAACTCTCATCGAACCGTCCTGAGCAGGCACTTCCGCGCATCCAGGGCCAGCGTGTCGCCCCACAGATCAACTAGCGCGAAAGCCCGAGGTTAGGCCGACCGGCTTCTGCCGACGTCCCAGCTGAAAACCCGTGACCGAGTATTCGAGCCGCACACCTTACAGCCACAACCGGACGAACGCGGCGCGGCGTGTTCGTCAGATAGTAGGTGAGCCTAAGCTCCAAGAAACGTCACGCAGCCACACCGAGCGCGCGGCGAGCAGGACTTCGATAGCGCGGGCTGTAGACAACCTTGCTGGGCGGCCGCCGCCGCTGCACCTCGGTCTCGGGCAGCCTGACGCTCTCGCCCGGACTCCGGGGCATGGCTGGTGGATCTCCAAGGGCGGCCACCCGAGCACCCCAGTGATGATCAAGATGTCCACGCAACGGGGGAAGGTCACCCGCCGGGTACGCCAAGTCCCGAGAACTGGCCGCTCACGTGATCACGGACCAGGATGCGGACCTCAGCAACCTCCACCCCGCCCGGGCACAGGCCCTCATGTCCGCGGATCGTGTTGCGCACACTTGATAGGAGCGGACTGGTGGCTGCCAGGCCGGGGTCGCTGCCTCGGGGGCGGCGGCCCCGGCCGCCGTTGTCACGTCCTCCCGCCCGAACGACGACCCCACCTCTGCCAAGCTCGATCAGACACGCGCTCGGCGCTTCGTATCGGGGCGGCGGTCCGCCCCAGCGGCGGTAGTTCGCCGGGCTGACCAGCGCGTACCGTGACGACGCACCGCTAGTCGACGTGAAACAAGTGGTGGTTGTCATGCGTAAATACCTCGTCGTCGCGAACCAGACGCTGCTGGGCGCGGGGCTGCGAGATGAAATCAGCAAGCGGATCGGATCTGGACCGAGCTCCTTCTACGTGCTCGTCCCGAACACCAGGGCGGCGCACTATCTCACTGTGCCGGTGGCCGGTGGGATGCTGCCCATGCCCAGCGTCGTTGACTATGACGCTCCGGCCTCGGATGAGGAAGCCAGTGCGCAGGCTCGGCAACGACT
>DASWST010000003.1:0-34015 GCA_036402515.1 Pseudonocardia sp. | reverse complement strand
CGTCTGCAGCCGCGACACTTCTTGCATGATCACGGCGTAGATGCCCAGCACGTTGGCTGGGGTGACCTGCAGGCCGAGCCGATCGAACGCCGCTGCCTTGGCCGCCACCTCAGGGCCCTGCCGACCGGCCATCGCCCGCTGGCCGAGGCCCACCACCCCCGTCATAGGCCGTGACCATAGAGCCAGCGCAACCCGGTACGGGGCCAAACGGCCGAATCAGGTGCAGTCGCGACCCTAGATCCGCCGGAGCAGCCGGCTGATCAGGAGGCCGACGACCAGCCAGATGAGCGCCGGGACGCCGAAGTTGATGACCACCTGGATCTTCGGGTTGCCCTGCACGAACAGATTCGCCAACCCCAGGTTCAAGGCCTGCGCCCACTTGGTCACGAATATCGTCCACGGATTGGCCGGGTTCGCCCCGAACACAGTGAACAGGATGTAGACGACCAGCAGCAGGAAGACCACCAAGGCGATCAGTTTGACCAGGCTGGCGAGCAGGCCCAGCCCGCGGCGCACGGTGAACCGCCGCCGCCTTGTCTTCGGCGGCGATGCCAGCACGGGCCCGGTCGGCGGGTCGCCCTCAGCCGACACGCCGTACCAGCCCCACCACGATGCTGGTGATCACCAACCAGATCACCGCCGCGATCCCGTAGTTCACCCCGGCCGAGAGCTTCGCGTCGGCGAAGGTGAACAGATCGGTGAGACCGAGCGAGAACATGTTCGCCCCATCCCGGATGAACGTCGCGAAGGTGTTGGACGGGTTCGCGCCGAACACCGTGAGCAGGATGTGGATCACCAAGATCGCCACGATGACCAGGCCGATGACGCGCAGCACCGTCGCCACCGCCCCGACCGCCCTGCGTGTTCCGACAGTGGCCACGAAACCTCCTTGGCTGAGCTTGGCGATCCTCCCGTGTACCCGGGCGGAACGGCAGCCATGGTGACACGTCGTTGATCTGTCCGGAAGGCTAACCGGCGGCACGGTCGGGTCACGAACCCCTGTGAGTTAAGCGTGCCCTCACTACCCGCTGTCCCGCCTGAGACGTCTCACCCTTTGGGAGAACAGATTTACGCCAGGTCCAAACCCGGGCTACTCTCGGTCACGTGGCACAGCTGCTCCTTCGCCGCCGCGGCGGGGTCTGAACCGACCGGCCCCTCGTCGCGGGTCTTGGCGCGCGCCGGTCGAGTCGTCACCAGACCGCCGGTACATCACACCAGGAGTAGCCCGCATGACCAGCTCACCCGACGCCTACACGTCTAGCCCGAGCAGCCACCTGAGCAAACCAGCCGGCCCCATTCCGGCCGACCAGCAGCCGTGGAATCCGCAGCGCGGCAGCCAGATGCCGTTCCGTCGCTACAAGCCCTTCCACGAGTTCGTCGAGCCGGTATCGCTGCCGGACCGCACCTGGCCGGACACCCGGATCACCAAGGCCCCGCTGTGGTGCGCGGTGGACCTGCGGGACGGCAACCAGGCGCTGATCGACCCGATGTCCCCGGCGCGCAAGCGGCGGATGTTCGAGCTGCTGGTGCGGATGGGCTACAAGGAGATCGAGGTCGGCTTCCCGGCGGCCAGCCAGACCGACTTCGACTTCGTCCGCGAGATCATCACCCAGGATCTGATCCCGGACGACGTGACCATCCAGGTGCTGACCCAGGCCCGCGCCGAGCTGATCGAGCGCACCTTCGAGGCGTGTGAGGACGCGCCGAGGGCGGTCATGCACCTGTACAACTCGACGTCCATCCTGCAGCGCCGGGTGGTGTTCCGGTCCGACCGCACGGGCATCCGCAAGATCGCCACCGACGGCGCGGAGGACGTGGCCCGGTTCAGCGAGAAGTACCCGAGCACCGACTGGCGGTTCCAGTACTCGCCGGAGTCCTACACGGGGACCGAGCTGGAGTACGCGGTCGAGGTGTGCAACGCGGTGTCCGCGATCTGGCAGCCGACCAAGCACAACCCGATGATCGTGAACCTGCCGGCCACTGTGGAGATGGCTACGCCGAACGTCTACGCCGACTCCATCGAGTGGATGCACCGGCACCTGGACCGCCGGGACGGGATCATCCTGTCGCTGCACCCGCACAACGACCGGGGCACCGCGGTGGCCGCCGCCGAGTTGGGCTACCAGGCTGGCGCGGACCGCATCGAGGGCTGCCTGTTCGGCAACGGCGAGCGCACCGGCAATGTGGACCTGGTCACCCTGGGCATGAACCTGTTCAGCCAGGGCATCGACCCCCAGATCGATTTCTCGGACATCGACGAGATCCGCCGCACCGTGGAGTACTGCAACCAGCTGCCGGTACACGAACGGCACCCGTGGGGCGGCGACCTGGTGTACACCGCGTTCTCCGGCAGCCACCAGGACGCGATCAACAAGGGCTTCGACTCGATGCGGGCCGACGCCGCCGAGGCGGGCGTCCCGGTGGACGACTTCCGCTGGGCGGTGCCGTACCTGCCCATCGACCCCAAGGACATCGGCCGCTCGTACGAGGCGGTGATCCGGGTCAACTCGCAGTCCGGTAAGGGCGGCGTGGCCTACGTGATGAAGGCCGAGCACGGGCTGGAACTGCCCCGCCGGCTGCAGATCGAGTTCTCCCGGGTGGTCCAGGAGGTAACCGACTCCGAGGGCGGTGAGGTCACCCCCAAGGAGATGCGGGACATCTTCGACGGCGAGTACTTCACCCTGGTCACCCCACTGAAACTGGTGCGCCACCGGCTGACCAACGACGGCGAGGGCCGGGACGAGATCGTTGCGGTGGTCCGGGTGGAGGACACCGAGCACGAGATCACCGGCTCCGGCAACGGCCCGATCGCGGCGTTCGTGGACGCACTCGCCGGCGTCGGCTTCGACGTGCGGGTGCTGGACTACCACGAGCACGCGCTCACCGCCGGGGACGACGCCCGAGCGGCGGCCTACGTGGAGTGCGCCATCGGCGACCGCACCCTCTGGGGCGTCGGCGTGGACAGCTCCATCGTCACGGCATCACTGCGCGCCGTCGTCTCCGCCGTCAACCGCGCCTCCCGCTAACCCCCCGTATATCTAGCTGGGCGGAGCAGCGGTGGCGCTCGCGGTGATCCTGGCAGCCACCCAACCCGGAGTCCTCGTCGCAATCCGGCGGGACAGCTCCGGGCGCTCCTCCGGCCGTGCGCCAGATATGTACAAGACGGCGCCGTGTCCGGAGCTGGAGGATTTCGTTATGACACGTCCGGAACCAGTGAACTTAACCGCCGCGTTGGTTTCGTTCGACGAGATCTACAGCCCACGGATCGTGGCGCGCATCAACGACTACGACGTGCGGATCGCCCACACCCTGGGCGAGCACGTGTGGCACGTGCATGCGGACACCGACGAGTTCTTCCTGGTCCTGGACGGGCAGTTCGACGTGTCCATGCGAGACGCGGACGGGCAGGAGAGCACGGTCGTGCTGCACTAGGGCGACACGTTCGTCGTGCCCAAGGGCACCGAGCACAGGCCGTCCTCACCGGGCGGCTCCATCCTGATGTTCGAGCCGACCGGTACCTCGACGACCGGTGACCGCCACGACGGCGCCATCCCCGGCCACGTGGACAGCACCACCGGTCACGAGCTCAGCGACCGAGTACCTCGGTGATCGAGGCCGGCGGCGGCGGTGGGGCGGCGGTGAGCGTGCCGTCGGGCACGACCTCCGGGGAGACGTCGTGCGGGCGCAGCTCGCCGGACTCGATCTGCTCGGCGTAGTGGCAGGCCACCCGGTGCGCCCCGCCGTCGATCCCGCTGGTGGGGCCGCTCGTGGGGCCGGGTGCGTCGGCGAGCGGGCGTAGCTCCGGGCGCTCGTCGTCACATCGGGTCGGCTGACGCCATGGGCACCGGGTGTGGAACCGGCAGCCGCTCGGCGGTGCGGCCGGGGAGGGCAGGTCGCCGGTGAGCAACAGGTGCTCGCGGCGGTCCTCCACCTCCGGGTCGGGCACCGGGACCGCCGACATCAGCGCCCGCGTGTAGGGGTGGCGCGGCGCGGCGTAGAGGGCCCCGGCCGGCGCCTCCTCGACCAGCCCGCCCAGGTACATCACGCCGACCCGGTCCGCCACGTGCCGCACCACGGCCAGGTCGTGCGCGATCACCATGTAGGTCAGCCCGAGCGTGGTCTGCAGGTCGTCCAGCAGGTTGAGCACCTGTGCCTGCACCGACACGTCCAGCGCGGACACCGGCTCGTCGGCCACGATCAGGTCCGGCTCGACGGACAGAGCGCGGGCGATGCCGAGGCGCTGGCGCTGCCCGCCAGAGAACTCGTGCGGGTAGCGGCGCAGCGCGGAGGCCGGCAACCCGACGGCATCCAGCAGCTCGCGCAGCCGGGCGTCGGTTTGCTCCTTGCCGGTGTCCAACCCGTGCGCGCGCAGCGCCTCGACCAGCATCGCGCGCACACACTGCCGGGGATTCAGGCTGGACAGCGGATCCTGGAACACCATCTGGATCCGCCGGCGCATCCGGCGCAGCGACTCGCCGCGCAGCCCTGACAGGTCCACGCCGTCGAACATCACCTGCCCACCGGTCGGCTCGGTCAGCCGCAGCAGCGCGCGCCCCAGCGTGGACTTGCCGCAGCCGGACTCGCCGACCAGCCCGTAGGTCTCGCCCCGCCGGATGCGCAGGGATACCCCGTCCACCGCGTAGACGTAGCCGACAGTGCGGTCCACCAGCAGCCCACGCTTGATCGGATAGTGCACCTTGAGGTCGTCCACCTCCACCAGGTGAGTCATGACCGCACCTGCACCGGCACCGGGTTGTGGCAGCTCAGCAGTCGATCCATGACCTCTTCCTGGGGTGGGGTGATCTCCCCGCAGTCCGGCAGCGCGCGCGGGCAACGGGGGGCGAACGCGCAGGCCGACGTCCACGGCAGGTTGTCCGACACCGAGCCACGGATGGCGTTCAGCCGCTCCCCGGACGGCGCGTCCAGCCGGGGGATCGAACCGAGCAGCCCAGAGGTGTAGGGATGGCGCGGGGTGGCGAACAGCTCGTGTCGCCGGGCCCGCTCCACCACCCGACCGCCGTAGAGCACGTTCACCTCGTCGCACAGCCCGGCCACCACGCCCAGATCGTGCGTGATCATGACCAGCGCGGTGCCGGTGTCCGCGACCAACTCGGCGAGTAGCGCCAGGATCTGCGCCTGGATGGTCACGTCCAGCGCGGTGGTCGGCTCGTCGGCGATCAACAGCCTCGGCCGGCAGGCCAGCGCGATGGCGATCAGCGCGCGCTGCCGCATCCCCCCGGAAAGCTGGTGCGGGTACTCCGCCAGCCGCCGCCCCGGGTCCGGGATGCCCACCCGGCGCAGCAGTTCCTCCGCCTCGGCCTTGGCCGCCGCCCCGTCCATCGAGCGGTGCCGGCGCAGCACCTCGGTGACCTGCACGCCGATCGGCACCACCGGGTTGAGCGCGGACAGCGGGTCCTGGAACACCATGCCCAGGTCACGCCCACGCCGGTCGCGCATTTCCGGCTCGGACAGCCCCAGCAGGTCGGTGCCCTCGAACATGGCCGAGCCGGTCACCCGGGTTCCCCGCCGGGGCAGCAGCCCCATGATGGCCAGCGAGGTGACCGACTTGCCGCAGCCGGACTCGCCGACCAGCCCGACCACCTGCCCTGGCGAGACGTCGAAGCTCACCCCGTCCACCGCGACGGTCGGCGGCGGGTCGCCGCGCCGGCGGCGACCGGTGCCACCAAAGGTCACCCGCAGATCCCGCACCTCGAGCAATGGCTGTTTATTTACCCGCCCCGCCGGCTCCGCAAGCTCCGCCGGCTTCCGTCCCCCGGCCGAATTTACCCGCCCCGCCGGCTCCGCAAGCTCCGCCGGCTTCCGTCCCCCGGCCGTACTCATCGCGCGCTCACCGCCGGCTCTTCGGGTCGAGCGCCTCGCGCAGCGCCTCACCGAGCAGGGTGAACCCGAGCGCCACCAGGATGATCGCCACCGCCGGGTAGAACGCCAGCTCGGGCCGTACGTCCAGGTATGCCTGGGCGTTCGCCAACATCAGCCCCCATTCGGCACGTCCCGGATCGGCGTCGCCGAGGCCGAGGAACGACAGTGCGGCGGCGTCCAGGATCGAGCTGGCCAGCACCAGGGTGGCCTGCACGATCACCGGTCCCATCGCGTTGGGCAGCATGTGCCGCAGCACGATGTGCCGGCGATGGATGCCCAGCGCGGTGGCCGCCAGCACGTAGTCGCTGGACCGCTGGGCGAGCATCGCGCCGCGCAGCAGCCGGGCGAACACCGGCACACTCACGATGGCCACCGCGATGATCACCGTGGTCTGGCTGGCCCGAGCGGCCAGCGCGGCGATCGAGATGGCCAGCAGCAGGCTGGGAAAGGACAGCAGCACGTCGGTCAGCCGCATCAGCGCGGTGTCCACCCAGCCGCCGAAGGCGCCGGCCAGCATGCCGATGACCATGCCGGCGGCCAGCCCGAGCAACGTGGCCAGCACGCCGACCAGCAGTGTCTGCTGCGAGGCCAAGATCATCCGAGACAGCTCGTCGCGGCCGTTCTGGTCGCTGCCCAGCGGGAACCCGGGCATCGGACCGGGAATCGAGTCGGGGCGCAGCGAGGCGCGCAGCGCCTCGAAGCTGTCCTCCGCGTTGTGTGGCGCGAGCACCGGTGCTAACACCGCCACCAGCAGGAACACCACGATGATCGCCGCGCCGGTGACCGCCACCGGGTTGCGGCGCAGCCGGGTGAACGCCTCGGCCAGCAGGCTCTGCCCCTCGCTGGCCCGCCCGCCGGCCTCGGCCAGCCGGTCCAGCCGGTCCTTGCGCCGCTGCAGCAGGGTGCTCATGAGGCGAGACCAGCTTGCCAGGGTCGAGTCATCATGACAGCCGCACCCGAGGGTCGATGATCGCGTAGGACACGTCGACCAGGAGGTTGACCACCACGTACACCAGCGCGCCGAGCAGCAGCAGTGCCTGCAGCCGGGGATAGTCGTGCCGACTGATGCCGTCGGCGAGCAGGGTGCCGATGCCGCCCCAGACGAACACCTTCTCGGTGAGTACCGCCCCGGCCAACAGCAGTCCGGTCTGCAGGCCGATGGTGGTGGACACCGGTAGCAGGGCGTTGCGCAGCACGTGCCGGCCGCGCACTGTGTGCGGCGCCAGCCCCTTGGCCCGGGCGGTGCGGATGAAGTCGGCGCCCAGCACGTCCAGCACGGACGCCCGGGTGATCCGCACGATGACCGCCAGCGGGATGGTGCCCAGTGCCACGGCCGGCAGGACGAGATGCCGGAACGCGTCCCCGCTGGCGTCGAACTCCCTGGTCAGCAGCCCGTCCAGGACGGCGAGCCCGGTCACCCGGGTGGCATCCAGCCCGATCGACTCCCGACCGGACGGCGGCAGCCAGCCCAGCTTGACCGCGAACACCGCCTTGAGCAGGTAACCGAGGAAGAACACCGGCACCGCCACGCCGACCAGGGTGGCCACGATGGTCGCGCTGTCCAGCGCCCGGCCGCGCTGGCTGGCCGCGAGGTAGCCCAGCGGCACGCCCAGCCCCACCGCGATCACCATGGCGGCCAAGGACAGCTCGAGGGTCGCCGGCAGCGCCCGGCCGATCTCCGCGGTGACCGTGTCGCCGGTGATCAGCGAGTTGCCGAAGTTGCCGGTCACCGCGCGGCCGAGGAACCGCACGTACTGCGACCAGATCGGCTGGTCCAGGCCGAGGATGTGGTTCAGCTCGGCGATCTTTTCCGGGGTGGCCTTGTCGCCCAGCAACGCGCCAGCCGGCCCACCCGGCAGCGAGCGCAGCCAGGCGAACACCAGTAATGACAGCAACAGCAGCGTCGGGATCACCTGGATCAACCGGCGCACCACAAACCGGAGCATCGCCTTAGGAAGCTGCGTTCTTGCTGACCGGTGCGTACTCCTCATAGGTCAGCGGACTCGGGACCAGGCCTTGCACGCTCTTGGTGACCACGATGAACGCCGGTGCACTGGACAGTGGAATCGCGGGCAGGTACTTGCTCATGATGTCCCGGTTGGCCTGCTGATAGGCCGCCGCGTGCGCGGCCGGGTCGGCCGTGGCGTCCGCCGCGGTGAGCTCGTCGAACAACGCCGGGGTGTTGAAGCCGAACTCCGCCTTCGGCCGGCCGAAGAACGTGCCGAGGAAGTTGCCCGCGTCGTTGTAGTCACCGGTCCAGCCGAGCAAGTGCAGATCCTGCTTACCCAGCTTCTGCACGTCGTCCTTGTAGCCGCCGTTCCACGGCTCGGGCACCGGGTTGACCGTCACGCCGATCTGCCGCAGATCCTCGGCGATCACCGAGAAGATGTCCGTCGGGTTCGGCATGTAGGGACGGGTGACCTCGGTCGGGTAGTAGAAATTGAGCTTCAAGTTGCTCGCGCCGGCCTCGGCGAGCAGCGCCTTGGCCTTCGCCGGATCGTACGGATAGGCCTGCGCGTCCGGCGCGTAGCCGGCCACCGCCTCCGGCATCACGTTGGCGGGCACCACCGCACCCTCGGGCAACTTATTGCGCACCAGGGCGTCCCGGTTGATGCCGTAGGCCAGCGCCTGGCGCACCCGCAGATCCTTCAGCGCGGGGTTGTTCTTCTGGTTGATGCCCAGGTAGAGGATGTTGAACGGCTTGCGGGCCAACACCTGGAAACCGTCGCCCCGCAGGCTGCCCAGGTCGGCCGGGGACGGGAAGTCGTAGCCGTCGATGGTGCCGGCGCGCAGCTCCTGCTTGCGGGCGTTCTCGTCCGGGATGATCTTGAAGATCACCTTGGCCATCTTGGCCTTGTCGCCCCAGTAATCGTCGTTGCGCAGCAGGGTGATGGTGTTGTTCGCCCGGTCGAAGCCGCCGAACTTGAGGGGGCCGGTGCCGGTGGGGTGCTCGTTGGCGTAGGCGCTGTAGCTGAACGAGTCGCCGCTCTGGGTGACCTGGTCGGCGTTGTACTGCTTCATCGCGGTCGGGCTGGAAATGGACAGCGAGGTCAGCCCGAATGCGGCCGGGAATGCGCCCTTGAACCGGTTCAGGTGCAACACCGCGGTGTTCGGGTCCGCGGCCTGGCAGTCCTTGTAGAGCGGCTGTCCCTGGGTATCGCCCTCGTTGTGCGCGAAGCCCTCGAAGATGTCCCCGTAGTAGATCATCTGAGACTGCGCGGCGGCTCCCCGCATGTTAAACCAGCGGTCGAAGTTGGCGCATACCGCCGCAGCGTCGAACGGTGTCCCGTCCTGGAACTTCACGCCCTGTCTCAGGGCAAAGGTCCAGGTCTTACCGGCGTCGGACGGCGTCCACGAGGTGGCCAGCCCGGGCTCCAGATCGGCCGTGCCCGGCTTGTAGGCGATCAGCGTCTCGTACATCTGGTGCTGCGGCCGGAAGCTCTCGCCCTCGTCGTTGAAGATCGGGTCGAAGTTCTTCGGTACCGCCGCCGTGCCGAACACCAGGGTGTCCTGCGCTCCGCCACCCTGCGCACGTTGCGATTGCGCGCAGGACACCAACGACGCCAATACGAGACCGGCGAACAGCACAGCAAGAACGGGACGCATCGAAACTAACTCCCCCAGGCAGACACTTGGTGCGGCTGACAAAGCCGCACGATCGGGTGACAGTAATCGCACCCGCCTACTCCTGGGTAGAGCCAGTTTGCATGCAACGTGTCTGTTACATGGTCCGAATTACATGGCGCGGCGGCCGGACAGCGCCCGGCCCAAGGTGAGCTCGTCGGCGAATTCCAGGTCGCCCCCCATCGGCAACCCGGACGCCAGCCGGGTAACCGTCAGCCCCGGGAAGTCTCGCAACAGGCGCAACAGATAGGTCGCGGTCGCCTCGCCCTCGGTGTTCGGGTCGGTGGCGATGATGATCTCCGCGATGTCCGTCTCGTCGTCCGCCGGCCCGGTGCCGCCGATCCTGGACACCAGCTGGCGAATCCGCAGCTGGTCGGGGCCCACCCCGGCGAGCGGGTCCAGCGCTCCACCCAGCACGTGGTAGCGGCCGCGGAACTCCCGGGTGCGCTCCACCGCGAGCACATCCTTGGGTTCCTCCACCACACACACCAGCGTGGCGTCCCGGCGGGCGTCCGCGCAGTAGCGGCACCGGATCTTCTCCGAGACGTTCCCGCAGACCTCACAGAACAGCACGCCCTGCTTGATCCGCTGCAACACCTCCTGCAGCCGGCCCACGTCCGCCGGATCCGCCGCGAGCAGATGAAACGCGATGCGCTGGGCACTCTTCGGACCGACCCCGGGCAGCCTGCCGAGTTCGTCGATGAGGTCTTGTACCGGTCCTTCGAACACCGCGCGGACGTCCCGCGGTCAGCCGCCGAGGCCGGGCAGGCCCAGCCCCCCGGCCATGTCGCCGAGCCCACCGGCCAGCGGCCCCATGGTCTGCTCCTGCAGCTCCTTGGCCGCGCGCGCCGCGTCGGCGAGCGCGCCCATCACCAGGTCCTGCAAGGTCTCCACGTCCTCCGGGTCGACCACCTTCGGGTCGATGGTGACCTTGCGGATCTCGCCGGCCGCCGTCTGGGTCACGGTGACCAGCCCACCGCCGGCCTGCCCGGTGACCTCGGCCTCGGCCAGCTGCTCCTGGGCGGCGGCCAGCTGGCGCTGCATCTTCTGGGCCTGCTGGAGGATCATGTTCATATCGGGCTGCCCCGGTCTCATGGGCCTCTCCTCCTGCTCGGACTTCGATGTGCAGCGTAGACCCGGCCGGTCGTTCCAGCCGTTGGGCGGGCCGATACCACCGCCGGACGGGCGACGCCAGCCGGGCGGGCGCGTGGCCCCGGGTGTCGCTTCCGGAGTGGAATGGCCGACGTGCGATGGTGACACCCGTGACTCCCGCCTCACGCACCGCCCGCCGGCCCCTCGCCAGGCTGAGCGCGCTGCTGGTCGCGGCGCTGGTCGCGGCGCTGGCCGGATGCGGTGGGGAGCCGGTCTCGCCGGCGGCCACCGCCTCGGTGTCCGACTCCTCCGGCGCCGAATCCGCGGCCCCGGCCGCCCCGGCGCCGGCCGTGAAGCGCACCGTGCTGCTTGACCCCGGGCACAACGGTGGCAACGCGGCGCACGCCGCCGAGATCAACAAAGAGGTGCCGGACGGCCGGGGTGGCACCAAGCCGTGCAACACCACCGGCACCGCCACCGACGCGGGCTATCCCGAGCACAAGTTCACCTGGGACGTGGCGCTGCGGGTCGGCGAGCTGCTCATCGCGAACGGCGTCAACGCCAAGCTCACCAGGACCAACGACACCGGCGTCGGACCGTGCGTGGACATCCGGGGGAAGCTGGCCGAGAAGTACAACGTCGACGCCGAGGTCTCCATCCACGCCGACGGCGCGGCGCCGGCCGGCAAGGGCTTCCACGTGGCCTACCCGAGGCCGGCGCTGAACACCGCGCAGGGCGCACCCTCGCTGGCCCTGGCCACCTCGCTGCGGGACGCGCTGACCGGCGCCGGGCTGCCGGAGTCCACCTACCTGGGCAAGGCGGGGCTGGCGCCGAGAGCCGACCTGGCCGGGCTGAACTGGTCGAAGCGCCCGGTCGCGCTGGTGGAGTGCGCCAACATGCGCAACCCGCAGGAGGCGGTAACGGTGTCCAACGCGGCCGGTCGGCAGCGCTACGCGCAGGCGATCGCGATCGGCATCATGAAGTGGCTGTCGCGCCTGCCGCCACCCAACAGCGCGGCCGCCGCGGCGAAGCAGACCGAGGGAACCAACTCCGGCGCCAGTACCGAGCACTCCGGCTCCGCCCGTGCCTCGACGAGTTCTTCGGCCGGATCCTCAGTCAGCGGGTCGTCCGGCAGCGGTTCGTCTGGCAGTAGGTCGTCCGGAAGCGGATCGGCGTCCGGCAGCGGGTCGTCCGCCGGCAGCGGGTCGTCGAGTGACTCGGGTACCGAGGCGAGTGGCACGTCCGGCTCCAGCGCCAGGCGCGGCTCAACCTCGGCGAGCACTAACCCCGACGGCTGACCCGGTCAATCAGTCCTTACCGGCGAGATTCGTTGGCGCGCTCAGCGGCTGTCGTCCACCGCGCGTGCCCCCAGCTGAGCGCTGAGCAGCTCGATCGCCACTTCCTCCGGGTCACGCCGGCTGGTCGGCGCGCCGGAGGCGTCCGCCGCCGCCTCGGCGAGCATCTCCTCCTCGTCGTACGGCGGTGGCTCCGGTGGCAGCGGAGGCTCCTGGCCGGATCGGCTCGGCACCCGCCGGGTCGGCGCCGGTGGCGGGCTGGCCGCCGGGGCACCTCCCCCGTTAGCCGCGCCGGCGGGGGCACGGCCGCCGGGGCCGCCGTCGTGGTCGCAGCGCACCCGCCAGGCCACCCCGAGCACGCTGCGCAGCGCGGCGCTGATCACCTCGGTATTGCGCTGTTCGGACAGCCGCTTGGCGAGTGGGGCGGCCCCGATGGTGAGCACCAGGGTGTCCGCCTCCACCGCCTTGACCGTGGCGTTGACCAGCAGTGCACCGGTGCTGCGGCTGCCCTGCTTAGCCGCGTCCAGGATGGCCGGCCAGGCTCGGCGGACCGCGGCCGCGTCGATCGCCGGCGGACCGCCCGGGGACGAGGCGGCGGGAGCGGCGGCGGCAGGTGGGGCGGCTTGCTCCGGGGTGGGCCGGGCGGCGGGCTCAGGACTTGGCGGGGCGGCGGCTGGGACTGGCGGCGCGGTGGCGGCCGGTGGCTCGGGTCGCACCGAGGAGGCGGGCTCCGAGGGGGCGGTGGGGGCGGCTGCCGGAGTCCGCGTCGGCGGCGGCAGCGGCGCGGCGGCGCGGGCTGGCTCAGCGGGTGCCCCGCGCGGCGCGGCGGACGGCTCGGTCGCGGTCTGCTCGGCCGCCGGTGGCGCCGGTGACGTGTCGCCGCCCTGGGACCGGCGCTGGAAGGTCCGCGTCGACGACTCATCGCCGAGGGCGGCGGCGGCCGAATCGACGCCTGGCGCGGGGCGCACCGCCCGATCAGCGCCAGTGGGCCTGGGATCGACCACGATGTCGGCGCGCCGCTCCATCCGCTCCAACCGCTGCAGAAGCGCGAGATCGGTGGTGGACGCGGCGGGCAGCAGCATCCGTCCGCAGAGCAGCTCCAGCAGCAGCCGGGGAGCGGTGGCACCGCGCATGTCGGTCAGCCCGGTGTGCACGATCTCGGCGTAGCGGCTGAGCGTGGCCGCGCCCAGCCGGGTGGCCTGGTCGACCATCCGCTCAATCTCATCGGCGGACGAGTCCACCAGGCCTCGAGCGGCCGCATCCGGGACGGCCTCGACCAGGATCAGGTCACGCAGTCGGTCGAGCAGGTCGGCGGCGAACCGGCGCGGGTCGTGGCCGGCCTCGACCAGCCGGTCCACCGCCTCGAACACGGCGGCGCCGTCGCCGGCGGCCAGTGCGTCCACCGCGTCGTCGATCAGCGCCACGTCGGTGACACCGAGCAGCGCGACCGCCCGCTCGTAGGTCACCCCTTCCGGCCCGGCCCCGGCCAACAGCTGGTCCAGGATCGACAGGGTGTCCCGGGCCGACCCGCCGCCGGCCCTGATGACCAGGGGGAACACCGGCGGGGCGACGAGCGCGCCCTCGTCGGCACAGATCCGCTCCAGCAGCGACCGCAGGGTGCCCGGCGGGATCAGCCGGAACGGGTAGTGGTGGGTGCGCGAGCGGATGGTGGGCAGCACCTTGTCCGGCTCGGTGGTGGCGAACACGAAGACGAGGTGCTCCGGTGGTTCCTCGACGATCTTCAGCAGGGCGTTGAAGCCCTGCGTGGTGACCATGTGCGCCTCGTCCACGATGAAGACCCGGTAGCGCGATTCGGCGGGCGCGTAGAAGGCGCGGTCGCGCAGCTCGCGGGCGTCGTCCACGCCACCGTGCGAGGCGGCGTCCAGCTCGATCACGTCGATGTTGCCGGGGCCCTCGGGGGCCAGCGCGATGCACGACGGGCATTTGCCACATGGGTCCGGCGTCGGGCCCAACTCGCAGTTCAGCGAGCGGGCCAGGATCCGGGCGCTGGACGTCTTGCCGCAGCCCCGAGGCCCGGAGAAGAGGTAGGCATGGTTGACCCGACCGGCGGCCAGCGCGGTTCGCAGCGGCTCGGTGACATGTTCCTGACCGACCACTTCAGCGAAGGTCGCCGGGCGGTACTTGCGGTACAGAGCCAGCGCCATCTCTTACCCGCCCCGCCGGCTGCCATCCACCACGGGCCCGAGGCTACCCGGCGGCCCCGACGGCCCTCCCGACAGCCTGGCCGCCCCGGCGCGCGCCAGTCGACGGGCGACCCAGAGATGGAAGGGGACCCCGCGCACCCGCCAGAGCCCGTTGACCCTTGCTGCCTTCCGGCCCTGGGGGAGTTCACAGGATGGACGCCGCGCGGGGTCCGAGAGCCAGTGTAGTCGTCCGGCCCGCACCGCGGCACCGGGTGGGGGCGCGCGGGGGTGGCCGGTACACTCTGCGGCGGAGGATTCGCCTAGTGGCCTATGGCGCACGATTGGAAATCGTGTTGGGTGTTAAAGCCCTCGCGGGTTCAAATCCCGCATCCTCCGCCAGCTGCCAGGCAGAACGCCGGCTCCCCGTGATCTTGGGAGGCCGGCGTTCAGCGCGCCAGACCCGGACACGTTCGCGGAACGTGGGCGGGGATCTCCGAATAGCCGGCGTCGCCGACGCGGATGCTATGCCTTCCGGGCGCACGACGTTCCTGCCGATGTCGGTGACGTCCCAGTGCCAGGCTCACCTTCGAGATGCTGCCCCTTCGTCATTCGCCACGCGACACTGCGCCTAACGGCGCGCGGCCATAGGGGTGGTTCCGGTAACGGCGTGTCATGGCCACCCGATGGCCTGGCGAACGGGCCTAATGCTCCCCAGCCAAGTGAGGTCGCGTGGTGGCTACAAGCGCGTACCCAGCAGCCGCTCGGCCGGGCCGGCGGTGGCACCGGTTCACCGAGGCACTGCC
Organism: Pseudonocardia sp.; assembly: GCA_036402515.1. Lineage (GTDB taxonomy): Bacteria > Actinomycetota > Actinomycetes > Mycobacteriales > Pseudonocardiaceae > Pseudonocardia. The sequence continues at coordinate 19,177 of DASWST010000003.1, read as the reverse complement.
GATGCGGACCTCCTTACTGGCTGTGGGTGTGGTGTGGCTGCTGGGCTGCGCCTGGTCGTTTCAGGAGCAGAGCGCGTTCGCCACGGCCAAGGGGTTCACGTTTCCGCACTTGCTGCCCCTGGTCATCGACGGGTTCGCGGTGTCGATGGCCGGGGTGTCCTGGGCGGCGTCACTGGATGCCCGCCCCGCGGTCGCAGCCCGGGTGGCCACGGTAGTCGCGGTGAGCGCCTCCTCGGCTAGCAATGGCGTCTGGGCCTACCTGCGCGCCCACCACGACCCGGCGACGGTGGCGCTGGGGGTGGCGGTCCCGATCGCGGCGAATATCGCTTTTGAAGTGCTCCTGGCCGAGCTTCGCCGCCAGGTGGAACGCCGCCGTGGTCTGCCGCCGCCGGTCGCCGTGCCCTACCCCCGGCTGATCCGGTTGATCCTCGCGCCATGGCCGACGTTCCGGGCGTGGCGCACGATGGTTCTGGCGATCACCGCTACCGAATACACCCTGGCCGCACCCCACACCGCCCAGCTCGACATCGCCCAACTGGACTCCGCGCAGTCCGGAGCCGTCAACGCCGATCCGAGGCAGCCCGGCGAGTCGCCAATCTCACCCGCCCCGGATGAGCCGCCGCGCCACCTCGCCAAACCCGCCCCGCGCCGTGCGCCGGTGAAAGCGGCCAGGGCTACCCCCGGCGCCGTGGACGACGAACCCCCGGTGACGCAGCGGGCCAATGGGCGTCGTCGCCCGCTCGACCCACGAATCGCCGTGCTCGCCCGACACCTCGCCAGCACTCAGGACGCCGACGAGGTCAGCTACGAGCAGGTCGGACAAATTCTGCGCATGGACGTCGCCCCCCGCACCGGACGGCGCCTGCTCGGCGCGGCCCGTGAACTACTCGCCCAGCACCCCACACCCCCGCCCCGAGCCGCCAGGGCCCCTGCTCAGCGTGAACGCCGGACCCTCAATGCATGATCCGCCCACCAGCGTGTGCCGGTCGCGCTCAGCTCTACGATCCCTCGCGGTCCGTGTCCCGGGCGCGCTTGTCGATCTGCCGAAGCATGCGACGCGTGAGCATCCGGTGGCCGCCGGAACCGATCACGGCGGCACGGTAGAGCTTGCCGTGTGGGCCGGGGAAGGTCGCGTGGCTCTGCGCGCGCAGGCGATCTTCATCGAGGAAGAAGGTGAGCCGGTAGCGGGAGAAGCGGTGGCGTCCCTGCAGCGTCAGGCGATGGCCGGGCTCAGCGTCCACGACGCGGAACCCCGGCAGTGTCTCCCCGGGGCGTCCCTCGAAGGTCGACGTGGCGCGCGCCGGATCGGTGTCGAGCAGGCGCGCGAACCACAGGGCGCCGGTCATCGTGTCACGGAGCACGTACGTCAGCGCCGACCACACGGCGTCGCGGGATGCGCCGGTGGCGACGGCGTGCTCGTCGATGTACGGCAGGCGCTCCATCCGGTGATCATGTCAGAGCCGGTGGCCGGTACGGTTCGAGTTTCAGGCCACCACGCACAAGTTCCCGCGTGGCGCCGGCGCTGTTCTCGGCTCGTCCGGTGTCGCGCCCCGCAGTTGTACTGCCTGGTTGCGCAGGCCGGCGATGGATTCGAGGTCCTCGGCGATGGCAGCGAGCTCAGCCGGGGCCCGCCCAGCGATCTTGACCTGGTCGTTAACAGTGTCCAGCTCCTTCTCGATCGCGGAGCCGAGCTCGGTGAGGCGGGCTGTGGTGGCGTGGCGGAGGTCATGTTGCAGGGACAGGACGGCGTCCCGGATCTGCTTGGCGAGGACGAGCTGGAACTCATCGGCGGTGCTTCGGATGCCCTTCATGACCTCGGCGCGGCGGCGATCGAGCTCGCGTTTCCGTTCCCCGCTGGCCTTGGCGGCACCCAGCGCAATGGCGGCCGCCAACGCGCAGACGGCGATCAACCAAGCGGGCAAAGGCACCCCCAGCAGCCGAGAGAACAGCAAAGTGATCACGATCCCGGAATAGCCGGGCAGCATGACGGTGAGCAACCGCGCGGGCAGCGGACGCGCGGGGCTGGGCCGGTACCGGTCCGGGAGCTCGGCGACCAACCGCGAGGGTGAGCTGACCGGCATGGCCGGAACCCGGTGCGGGATGGGCAGCTCGAGCCGGGCGGCGACACTGGCCGCAACGCCGCGCACGCCATGGTGCACACGTTGGTAGCTGAGGTCTGCTTCGGTGACCAGGTGCCCGCGAAGCACTGCGTCGAGCTGGGCGCGGTCCTTGCGCGGCTCGCTGGCATAAACGGCCAGCTCGGCTTCGGCGACGAGGGCGCGGACCCGGGTACGCAGGTCGAACTCGGCGTCGGAGCTCACCTTGGAGAAGCCGTAGCTCATGGTGTGCGCCCATTCCCGGGACACCAGCTTGAGCTGGTCGGCACGGGCCTGCACGCTGGTCAGCTCGGCGCGCAGCCGGGCGGTGCGGGCGCGGTCGCTGAGCGTCTCGCGCCGCGTCCGCAGATCGACCTCGAGCGAGTCAAACGCACGTAGCGCGTCCTGCGCGGCCAGGCGAATGGCGTCTGCCGAGTCGCCTGGGGCGGCCTCGTTGAGCGTGTGCTGAGCGCGCCGCAGCCGGCGGATCAGATCCGGGCGAGAGTTGGCTCTCGCACCCTGCAGGGCGTGACCGAGTAGGTCCTTCGCCGAGCTGATGACGTCCTTACCCGGCTCCTGTACGACATCCATCTGCCACTCCTTGTCAGCCAATGCGTGCCGTACAGGGCCAGGTGGTTGACCGGCCCTCCGGAGCGGAGGGCGGGTCGCAACTACTAGTAGTCGCCGTCGGAGTCGTCGTCTCCGCCGTCGTCGTTGCTGTCGTCGTAGTCGCTGTCGGAGTCGTCGTAGCTGTCGTCGTTGCTGTCGTCGTAGCTGAACTCGTAGCTGAACTCGTCGTAGCTGCCCTCGTCCGAGCTGTCCTCGGTCTTGGAGGCGTACAAGCTGCTGAGCATTTCGGTCTCCCTCGGTTGCCTGGGATGTTCCGGATCGCGGTGTCCGGTACAGCGAGAACATTGCCCGCGAACCGGGCCCGGCACGATCGAGCCAGCCCTACGAGTTCGCCGTCACACCCCGACTTCCGAAGTAGGGTCAGCACCTGTCCAGGCCCCCCACCGACCGCGGCTATCCGCGACGCCCGGGTCGGCGTATCGTCCATACGCATGAACGCGGCCACACGCGTGCTCGTTCTGGCCAACCGGACGGCGGACTCCGGCGAACTGCTCCGGCAGCTCCTCACTCGTCACGCCCAGAGTCCGATCACGGTGACGATGCTCGCCCCGGCGGTGTGGGAGGTCGGCGACCCGCACGGCGGTCGTGAGTCGGCGCTGCGGCGGCTGCGAGCGGCAAACAGGCAGCTGCGAGCCGGCGGTATCGAGGCGTCCTGCGTCATTGGCGACCCGGATCCGATGAGCGCTTTCGAGGCCGAATGGAGCCGGGGCCAGTACGACGAGATCGTCGTGTCCACCCTGCCGAACAACCTGTCGAAATGGCTCCGGGTCGATCTCCCTCGGCGGATCCAGCGCGCGGCGGCGGGCGTCCCGGTGGTGCACGTCGTCGCTTCTGAAGCGGCCGGAGCGGCCGCCCCGGTGACCTAGTGTCTCGCCGAGCACAGCCCGGCCTGACCGCTTTCCCGACCTGGTGCGCACCGAAATCTGGATGACGCGCATTCGCCTGATTGCGGTTCAGATGCTGCCGTCATTGGCCAGCCGATACGGGGAGCACTCGAACCTGAGATCGGCCAGGTGAGTGCGTGGAAGGATTACAGGCGGACAGGTTTGCCTAGGCGGGTGCGATACGCCCGCTGCCACAAGATCGGATGCACGAATGCGGAACATAACTCTGGGGAAGAGCGGTCTGGACGTATCCCGGGTGGCCTTCGGCACCTGGCAGTTGGGCGGCGACTGGGGCCACTTCGACGAGGACGCCGCCATCGCCGCCATCCAGCACGCCCGCGAGCTGGGCGTGAACCTCTTCGACACCGCCCAGGCGTACGGCTTCGGCAAGTCCGAGAAGGTGCTCGGCAAGGCGCTGCGTGCCGAGCTCGACCGCAACCGGGACCAGGTGATCATTGCCACCAAGGGCGGCATCAACCCGGGCAGCGACCGCCCCCGCGACGCGCGCCGGGAGTGGCTGCGCAGCGGCGTGGAGTCCAGCCTGCACAACCTCGGTGTCGACTACATCGACCTGTACCAGGTGCACTGGCCGGACGCGGACACCCCGGCCGAGGAGACGGCGGGTGCCCTGCAGGAGCTGGTCGACGAGGGCAAGATCCGACACGTCGGGGTGTCCAACTACGACGAAGAGCAACTGGCCGCGTTCGACCAGGTCCGTCCGGTGGAGACCATCCAACCGCCGTACCACCTGTTCCGCCGGGACATCGAGGACAAGGTGCTGCCGTACGCCAGGGAGCACAACATCGGGGTGCTCGCCTACAGCCCGCTCGGCAGCGGCCTGCTCACTGGCCAGCTCACCCCCGACAGCACGTTCGAGAGCAGCGACTGGCGGTCCCGGTCCACGGCTTTCCGGGGCGGGACGCTGCGACAGAACCTGGCGGTGGTGGACAAGCTGACCGAGCTGGCCAGCTCGCGCGGGCTGTCCATCGGCCAGCTCGCCACCGCCTGGGTCCTCGCCCAGCCTGGCGTGCACGTGGCGATCGTCGGGGCCCGGAGCGCGCGCAACATCGAGAACAGCCTGGCCGCCGCGGACGTCGACCTCAGTGAGACGGATCTGACCGAGATCGAGAAGATCGTCGCCGAAGGCGTGTCCATCACCGGCGCGTCACCGGAGGGCGTCGAGTAGCGCGCGTGTCTCCCTCGACGGAGCCGCCGCGCCAGCCTTGATCCAGTACCGTGCGCGGCGACTCGTCGGGGGGATGCATGCGCGCGCTCATCGGACTGTCCGTGCTGGTCGCTCTGGGGTTGGCCGGGTGCGGCGGGCCGGCGCCGTCGGTCCCACCCACCGCTGGATCGGCGTCCGCCTCCCCGGCGCCCACATTCTCGCCGTCGCCGTCGACGCCGTCGACCACATCGGCCGCGGCGGCTCCCTCGGGCGAGGGTCGCTGCCATACCGCGCAGCTGTCCGCCCGGCTCGGCCCTCGCACCGACATGGGCGGCGGGCAGGGTTGGCTGCCGTTGATCTACACCAACACCTCGGACCGGGCGTGCGTGCTGCGCGGGGTCCCCGGCGCTGACCTGCGTGGACCGGCGGACCCGAACGGCCCGGTGTACCCACTGTTCCGGCAGCGCACCGGGATCCAGGACGTGCGGCTGCGGCCGGGCGCCAGCGCGTCGGCCAGGCTGGTCGTGTTGTCCGACCAGGACGGCTCGGTGGGCAGCTTCGGCTCGCGGAACTGGACCCCGACCGAGCTGGCGAGCATTCCGCCCGGCGAGACCACCGGCTTCACCCTGCCGTGGCCGGCCGGGTTGACGGTGATCCGGCAGGACTCGGCGACCCACCCCGGCTCCTGGATCGAGGCTTTCGCCGCCAGTTGAGCCCGACTCGGTGTGCCCCGGCTCAGTGTGCTGAGAGCGCCGACTCGCGGGTAGTTAGCTGGGGGTGGCGGCGCGGGGGGCGATGAGGGCGCCCAGGACGCCTAGGGCGGCGAGGACCGCGAGCAGTACTGGGAGTGCGGTGGCCGGGGTGCCGAGTACGGCCAGTAGGGCGCCGCCGGCACTGATCATGAAGGCGGTGCCCAGCTGGTCGCACATCTGCGCGGCCGAGGTGTGGAAGCCGACCTCGCCGGGCGCGGACTGGCGCAGCAACAGGAACCCCACCGACGGGAAGCACAACCCCATACCCACCCCGGCGGCCGCCCAGACCGGCAGCGCCAGCCACGGCACCCCCCATTGCGGTGCAACCAGCAGCAGCGCGGCGGCACCGCCGGCGAGCAGGCAGAACCCGAGGCGCAGCAGCTGAGGCCGGGGCAGGTCCGGGTGCCGCCCCTGCCACCAGGAGGTCACCGACCAGCCCAGCGAGCCGACCACCAGCGGCGTGCCCGCGGCGGCCAGCGACCAGTGGTGCGTCCGGGTCAGGATCAGCGGCAGGTAAGAGGTGGAGGTGAAGAACAATGCCGCGCACAGCCCTCGGCAGGCCACCACGGTCGGGATTCCCCGGCGGGCCCGGAACACCCCGGGCGGCAGCAGCCGATGGATCGCCGGCACCAGCACCACCAGCGCCACGACGGCCACGACCGCGGCCGTCAGGTTGGGCTTCTCACCGGCCCAGCTCAGCGCGGATACCCCGGCGGCGGCGCCGAACGCGGCCACCACCAGTCCTCGGCGCTTCGGCGTCCGGGCCTGGTCCGGCGGGGTCAGACGGCGCATCGCCGGCACCACCAGGGCCAGCGCCAGCACGGCCACCGGCACCAACCCGAAGAACACCCACCGCCAGGAGAACCGTTCGGTGACCACTCCGGAAATCGGCGGCCCGATCAGCGAGGGCAGCACCCACGCCGAGGACATCAGGCCGAACATGGCCGGCCGGACACGCTCCGGGTACATCTGCCCAACCAGCACGTAGATCGCCACCGTCACGCTGCCCGCGCCGAGGCCCTGCAGCGTCCGCCCGACCAGCAGCTGCGGCATGCCGCTCGCGCTCCCGGCGGTGAGCAGCCCGGCGGTGAACAGCGCGGGCGCGAGCATCAGCGGCAACCGAGGACCGACCAGGTCGCACCAGCGGCCGCCGAGCACGGTGCCGAGCACCCCGGCGGCCATGAACGCCACGAACGGCCACGCGTACAGGGAGAGTCCGCCGAGGCTGGCGACCAGCGCCGGCATCGCGGTGCCCACCCCCATCGCCTCGAAGGCCACCATGCTGACCAGCAGCAACACCCCGATGGTGGGGGCCCGCCGGCTGGCGCCGAACAACTCGCCCCGGGTCGAGGCCGGGGTGGCGAGCTCGGACGCGGCGGCGCCGGTCGGTTCGATCATGCCGGCGGCCAGGGGCTCCCCCCTCGGGCCGACTTCTGGGGCGGCGTCCTGCGTACTCATGTTCTTCACACTGCAACCTGAACCGGGCTCCAGGTCAAGTGGGTTACCGATCCCGGGATGGCGGCAAACGGGTAGAACGGGCGGCCACCGGCGACGCCCCGACCCTCGGCTGTGGGCCGGCATCGGATCCGTGCTGATCTTTCTCGTCGGGCTGGCACTGACCAACGTCATCGCCGGCGGCGCCGGTCCAGCCCCGGTGCCCGGGATGAGCCTGCCGGCGTTCGCCGCCAACCCCGCCTCGGCGGCGGTCAACGCGCTCGGCCAGGCGCTCTCCGGGATCGCTTTGGTGGTGTTCGCCTCCGGGCTGGCCCGCACCTTCGGCGGTCGGATCGCCGCCCAGCTCACCGCCAGCGGCGCCCTGGCCGGCGGCACCCTGATCCTCAGCGCGGTGCTGATGCAGTCGCTCACCTCGCCTGTGCTGACAGGTCAGCCAGCTCTCGCGGTCGCGCTGTTCAACCTGGCTTTCCTGATCGGCGGGCCGGCGCACGTGGTCACCCTGGCCATGCTGCTGGGCAGCGCCGCGATCGCCGGGCGGCGCAGTGGCCGGCTACCCCACTGGCTGAGCACATTCGGGATGGTGGCCAGTGGCCTCGGGCTGCTCGCGGTGCTGAACCTGGGCTCCCCGTTGCTCCCGTTCACGGCGACCGCGTACTTCATCCCGGCCGGGCGGTTCCTCGGCTTCGTCTTCATCGTCGCCCTGGTGCTCAGCACCGTGCTCAGCCGCCGGTCGGACCGGCCGACGGCGTGACGCCGGCTCGCGCGGCGGCCTGGATGGCGTCGACAATGCTCCCGTAGCCGGTGCACCGGCAGATGTTGCCGGACATCTCCGCCCGGATCGTCTCCCGGTCCGGGTCGGCGTGCTGGCGCAGCAGGTGCACGGCACTGATCAACATGCCGGAGGTGCAGAAGCCGCACTGCAGGCCGTGGTGCGCGACGAAGGCCTCCTGCAGCGGGTGCAGCGTGCCGTCCTCGGCGGCGAGCCCTTCCACGGTGGTCACCGAGCAGCCCTCGGCCTGCACCGCGAACATCAGGCAGGCCCGCACCGGCTCGTCGTCCACCAGCACGGTGCACGCGCCGCACACCCCGTGCTCACAGCCCAGGTGGGTCCCGGTCAGCCCGTGGTCCTCGCGCAACGCGTCGGCCAGCGTGCGCCGGGGTTCGACGTCCAGCTCGACCCGCTCGCCGTTGACGGTGAACTCAACGCGCATGTGTCGCCTCCGCTCGGTATCGCGCCTGACGCAGCGCGCGGCCGACCAGCTCGCCGGCCAGGGCGCGCCGGTACTCCGCCGAGGCGTGCAGGTCACCGGTGGGGTTCAGCTCGTCGCGCACCGCCGAGGCCACCTCGTCCACCGAGCCGCCACCCGCCAGCGCCCGCTCGGCGTCGGCCGCGCGCACCGGGACCGGCCCGACCCCGCCGAGCGCGATCGCCACCGTGCCGTCGAGCTCCGCGACCACCGCCGAGACCAGCGCGAAGTCCCCGTGCCGACGGGCGAACTCGGCAAACCCCCAGCGGCTCGGTACCGGGAAGTGCACCGACGTGACCATCTCGTCCTCGCCGAGCGCGCTCATCAACGGGCCGACGAACAGCTCGCCGGCCGGCACCCGCCGCGTCCCGGCCGGACCCACCACGGTGGCCACCGCGCCGCAGGCCACCGCCACCACCGGCAGTTCGGCGGATGGGTCGGCGTGCGCCAGGCTGCCGGCCAGGGTGCCCCGGGAGCGGATGGCCGGGTGGCCGATCCACCGGCTGGCCTCGGCGAGCAGCGGGTGCTCGACCTGGGCGGCCAGTGCGCTGTGCCGGACCAGCGCGCCGAACTCCACCACCCCATCAGCCGAGCTCACCTCGGCCAGCCCGGGAATGCGGTTCACGTCGACCAGCAGCGCGGGGCGAGCCATCCGCAGCGCGAGCAGCGGCACCAGGCTCTGTCCGCCGGCCAGGATCTTGGCCTCCTCGCCGGCATCGACGTGGGCGGCCAGCGCGGCCACCGCCTCGTCCACCGAGACGGGCCGCAGGTACTCGAACGGCGCCGGCTTCACGCTCAGTACCCCTGGAAGCGGGGCGGGCGCTTCTCCTCGCGGGCCAGCCGGCCCTCGGCGAAGTCCTCGCTGGCCCAGCACCCCTCGAAGGCGTCGAACAGCTCCTTGTCCGCGAGCGGGTCCAGCTCCGGCTCGAAGATCTGGTTGAGCACCTGCTTGTTGTAGGCCACGGTGAGCGGGGCCAGCTCGGTCAGCCCGGTGGCCCAGTCCAGCGCGGCGGCCAGCGTCCCGGCTCGGTCGGCCAGCCCTGCGGCGACGGCGTCCGAGGCTGTCAGCTGCTCGCAGGCCAGCAGCATCCGCCGGGCCACCCCGTTGCCGGCCAGCAACGCCAGCCTGCGGATGGTCCACGGGTCCACGGCCAGCCCGATGCGGGCGGTGGGCACCGCGAACACCGCCCCGGGCGCGGCCACCCGCAGGTCGGCGGCGATGGCCAGCTGGGTGCCGGCGCCGATGGCCGGGCCGTTCACCGCCGCGATCACGGTGACCGGGGCGTCGACGACGATGTGCAGCATCTCGTAGAGCGCTTCCCGGAACTCGGCGGTGTACACCGAGTCCAGGTCGGCGCCGGAGCAGAAGCTGCTGCCTTCGCCGGTGAGCACCAGTGCCCGCGCGCCAGCGATCAGTGCCGCCTGAACCGCGTCGCGCAGCTGCTCGCACAGCGCGATGGTCAGCGCGTTGCGCTTGTCCGGGCGGTTCAGGGTGAGCAGCGCAACCCGCTCGTGCCAGCTGACGTCGACGAGTCGGGTCATCGCGATTCCTTCCAGATGGAGCCCGGGGTGAGGGGGAGCGTGTCGATCCGGACGCCCAGCGCGTCGCTCACCGCGCCGGCCAGCACCGCGTTCGGTCCGAGCGTGCCGCCTTCGCCCACTCCGCGCACGCCGAGCGGGTTGGCCGCCGGGTGCTCCACATGGTCAATGATCAGTTCAGGAATCTCCGCGCTGGTCGGCATCAGGTAGTCCAGCAGGGTGCCGGTGACCAGGTTGCCGGCCTCGTCGTAGACCAGGTGCTCGTAGACCGCGCCGCCGATGCCCTGCGCGATCGACCCCGCGATCTGACCGTGCACGATCTGTGGGTTCAGCGTCCGCCCCGGGTCCTCCACACACGCCCAGCGCAGCACCCGCAACTCCCCGGTGACCCGGTCCACCTCCACGGCGGCCACCTGCGCACCGGCCGCGAACGCGCCGCGGATCGGGTCGTAGAACCGGGTCGCCTCCAGGCCGGGCTCGATCCCCTCGGGCAGCCGGTTGGACTCCAGGTAGGCCACCCTGGCCACCTCGGCCACGGAGATCCACGAGCCCGGGTCGCCGACCACCCGAACCTGCCCGCCGGACACCTCCAGGTCGTCCACGGCGGCCTCCAGCAGCCCGGCCGCCAGCGCCAGCAGCTTCTCCCTCACCACCACCGTGGTGTTGTGCGCGGCGCCGCCGGCAATCACCGCCTGCCGGGAGGAGAACGCACCGAACCCCCAGAGCGAGGTCTCGGTGTCGCCCATCCGCACCTCGACGTCGTCGTAGCCGACGCCCAGCCCGTCCGCCACGATCTGCGCGATCACCGTTTCCTGGCCCTGGCCCTGCGAGGTGACCCCGGAGAACACGGTGACCCCGCCGTCCGGGTTGACCCGCACGGTGCACGCCTCGTGCCCGGTGCGGAACGGCATCCGGGGGCCGGCGCTGGCCGCCCGCCCCAGCCCGGTCAGCTCGTTGTAGCAGGCGATGCCGATGCCCAGCGGCAGGCCGTCCCCGGTCTCCCGGCGGCGCTGCTGCTCGGCGCGCAGCTCCTGGTAGCCGACCGCGTCCATGGCCTTGAGCAGGCACTCCTCGTAGTGGCCCGAGTCGTCCACCAGCCGCGAGGGCATCTTGTACGGAATGTGCTCCGGCTTGATCAGGTTGCGTCGGCGGATGTCCACCCCGGAGATGCCCAGCGTGCGGGCGCCCTCGTCCATCATGGTCTCCATGGCGAACACCGTGGACGGCCGGGCCACGCCCCGGTACGGCCCGGACGGCGCGGTGTTGGTGGCCACCCCGCGCACGGTGGCGCGGTAATTGTCCAGCCGGTAGGGCCCACAGAGCAGCCCGCCGGCCATCAGCGGCTCGATCCCCGCCGTCCACGGGTACACCGAGTAGGCCCCGACGTTGCAGGTCACGTCCGCTTTCAGGGCCAGCAGGGTGCCGTCCGCGGCGAACCCGGCCTCCAGCAGGTAGCGGTGGTCGCGGGCGTGCGTGGCGGTGGCCAGGTGCTCCACCCGGTCCTCCACCCACTTCACCGGCACGTTCGGCATGGCCTTCGCGATCAGGCAGAGCGCCACGTCCTCCGGGTAGAGCACCGCTTTCACCCCGAACCCGCCGCCGACATCCGGGGCGATCACCCGCACGTTGCCCTCGGGCAGCTCCAGCAGCTCGGCGATCATGTTGCGGACCAGGTGCGGGACCTGGGTGGACGACCAGAACGTCAACGCCCGGTCGGCCGGTTGCCAGAGCGCCACCCCGGCCCGGCATTCCATCGGGTTGCCACCGTGCCGATTGGTGATCAGTTCCCGGCGCACCACCACGTCGGCGGCGGCCAGCGCCCGGTCCACCGAGCCGGCGTCGAAGGTCCGCTCCAGCAGCACGTTGTTCGGCGCCTCGTCGTGCACCGCGGCGCCCGGGTGCTGTGTCGGGTCGGCCCAGGCGCACACGGTGACCGGCAGCGGGTGGTAGTCCACCTCGACCAGTTCGGCGCCGTCCTCCGCGCGGTACCGGTCGGCGGCGACCACGGCGGCCACCGCCTCCCCGGCGAAGCGGACCTTGGTGTGCGCCAGCACCGGCTGCGCGGTCTCCACGTAGGACGGCAGCGCGGACTGGGCGCGCAGTGCCACGGCGGCAAAGTCGGCCCCGGTGAACACCCGGTACCCGGCCTCCCGGGCGGCGGCGGTGTCCACCGAGGTGATCAGCGCATGCGCCACCGGGCTGCGCACGAACGCCACCTGCCGCATACGGGCCAGCTCCAGGTCACCCACGAACCGCCCCTGCCCGGTCACCAGCCGCCGGTCCTCCTTCCGCCGCGGCGACGTCCCCAGGACCCGTGAGTGGTTAGCGTTGTCATAGCAACGCTTTCCACTCACGGGCTCTGAACTGGGGTTTTGCACGGCGTCGCTGGTCATGGCATGGCGTAGCCGCCGTTGACCGAGACCACCTGGCCGGTGGTCCAGGACGACAGCGGGGAGGCCAGCAGCAGCACCATCGGGGCGATGTCGTCGGGGCGGCCGAGCCGGCGCAGCGGGTACTGGGCGAGGATCTTGGACATCCGGTCGTTGTCGGCGGAGTCGCCGCCGGCGTGCTCGGCGAAGTTGTCGGTGCGGACCAGGGCCAGCGAGACGGCGTTGCTGCGCACGCCGAACCGGGCCAGTTCCTTGGCCAGCGACCGGGTCAACCCGACGGTGGTGGACCGGGCGGTCGCGGTGACCAGCAGCCCCGATTCGCCGACCCGCCCGGAGTCGCCCATCAGGTTCACGATCGCTCCCGACTTGCGTTCCACCATGCGGCGCGCCACCGCGTGGGTGACCTGCAGCGTTCCGGTCACCGTAACGTCGATCTGCGGTGCCCAGTCCTCCGGCGTGGAATCCAGGAACCGCTGCACCTTGGTCGCCGCCGCGTTGTTGACCAGCACGCCGATCGGGCCGAGCGCCGATTCGGCCCGCTCCACCAGCGCGGCCACCTCGTCGGCGGAGCGCAGGTCGGCGCCCACCGCGATGGATTTGACGCCCAGCTCGACCGCCTCCTCGGCCGCCTCCTCCGCCCCTTTCGCCGAGGAGTGGTAGTGGAAGGCCACGTTCGCGCCCTCGGCAGCGAAGCTCAGCCCCAGCGCCCGGCCCAACCCCTGCCCGGCGCCGGTGACCAGCACGTTTTCCCCGGCCAGTCGCAGATCCATGTTGTTCGCCCCCTCAGATCGCCTGGAACCGGCGCGGGCCGCCGGCCCGGATCACCCGGCCGAAGCGCAGCTCCGGGAAGTGCGCGCCGACCACCAGATCCGGCGTGTCGGCCACCTCGTCGGCCAGCTGGTTGCGCACCGCGGACGCGGCCACCGGGTCGACGTCGAACACCGCCCGCCAGTCCGGCTCAGCCAGCTCGACCGCCGAGTGCACCACGTCGCCGAGCAGCAGCGCCCGCTGTTCCCGGTCCGAGATGACGTACACCGTCGAGCCGGGGGTGTGCCCAGGAGTGTGCCGGGCGTCCACCCCCGGAGCCAGTGGGCCGTCGGCGGTGAACAACTCCAGCTGGGGCTCCAGGGGGGACAGCTTGCGCACGGCGCCGGCCTCCGCGTCCGGGGAGGTGACGAAGTGCGCCCAGTCGTCGGCGTGCGCCCGGTAGGTGGCGTTCCGGAACACCACCGCGCCGCGCCGGGAGGCCCAGCCCACGTGGTCGAAGTGCAGGTGGGTGAACAGCACGTCGGTGACGTCCTCGGGCGCGACGCCGTGCGCGCGCAGCGAGTCCAGGAAGCCGCCGCCGGTGTACTTGTCGTTGTTGATCCCGCCGACCCCGGTGTCCACCAGCACCACCCGCTGCCCGGTGCGCACCAGGAACCCGCCCAGCGGCAGCCGCAGCACCCCGTCGGCCGCCACGCAGCCGGGATGGCAGGCCCACGGGTCGTCCACCCCGGGGCGGGTCAGCACCTCGGTGGCCACCTCCCGGCCGGTGCCGTCGAACACCGGGAGGATCTCGATGTCACCGACCTTCACTGGCCAACCCCTCCCGCAGCGTCTCCCGCAACCGGAAGCGCAGGATCTTCCCCGAGCCGGTGCGCGGTATCTCGTCGATCTCGATCAGTCGGGTGGGCACCTTGAAGTCGCTGAGCAGCTCGGCGCAGCGGGCCAGCACTCTTGTCGCGTCCAGGTCACCGCGGCCCGGGACCACGAACGCCACCGGAACCTCGCCCAGTCCGTCGTGCGGCACTCCGACCACCGCCGCGTCGGCCACCCCGTCGCAGGCCAGCAAGGCATCCTCCACCTCGGCCGGGTAGATGTTCTCGCCGCCCCGGATGATCAGCTCCTTGGTTCGGCCGCTGATCCGCAGGTAGCCGTGCTCGTCGCGGCGGGCCAGATCACCGGTGCGGTACCAGCCCTCGGTGAGCACGGCGGCGGTCGCCTCCGGCAGATTGTGGTAGCCCGGCGTGACATTCGGCCCGCGCACCCAGATCTCGCCCTCCCCGTCGGGCGGCGCGTCGGTGCCGGTGGCCGGGTCGACCAGTCGCACGGTCAGCCCGGGCAGCGGCAGCCCGCAGGAGCCCATCACCCTGGTGCCGGTCGGCCAGTTCATGGCGACCATGGTGGAGGTCTCGGTGATGCCGTACCCGTCCAGCAGCATCACCCCGAACTCCCGCTCGAACTCGGCGTTCAGCGCGGCGGGCAGGATCGCCCCGGCGGAGATGCACAGCCGCAGGCCCGGCGCGTCCAGCTTCTCCGCGCGTTGCAGCAGGTAGTGGAACATGGTGGGCACCCCGGGCAACACGGTAATCGCCTCCCCGTCGACGCCACAGCGCAACCACTCCAGCACCTCGTCCACGGAGAACCGGGGCAGCAGCCGTTCGGTGGCGCCCACGGCCAGCACCCCGAGCACGCACAGCACCAGTGCGTAGGAGTGGAACAGCGGCAGTGGGGAGAGCACCACGTCGTCCGGGCCGAGGCCGACGATCGGCGCCCAGCACGCGGCCACCACCCACAGGCAGCCGCGCTGGGTCAGGTACACGCCCTTCGGCCGGCCAGTGGTACCGGACGTGTAGAGCATCCAGGCCACGTCATCCAGGCCGAGACAGTCGCGGGGAGCGGACGTCGAGGGAATGGAAAGCAGGCAGGGGTAGTCGTCCGGGCCGATGATGGCCAACCCGGGGCGGTCGGCGGCCAGCTCGCGAGCGGTACCGAAGTGCCCGGCGTCGGTGATCACGAACATAGCGCCGCTGTCGTCCAGGATGTGCGCCACCTCGGCCGGGGCGGAGCGCGGGTTGGCGCACACCGCGATCCCGCCGGCCCTGGGCACGGCCAGGTACGCCTCGACCGTCTGCACACCGTTGTCCAACAACAGCAGCACCCGGTCACCCCGGGCCAGGCCCAGGTCGGCCAGGTGCCCGGCCAACCGCGCGGTGTTCGCCGCCAGCTCGCGGTAGCTGACGGTGCGCCGTTCGTCGAGGAAGGCGATCTTTTCCGGCCGGCGTGCGGCATGCTCGAGCAGCAGCTCGGCCACCGGTCGGATCAGGTCGGTCCGGATCACGGCGCACCTCCTCAGCTTCGAGCTCAGCATCGAGTCAGGAGTAAAGCTAACTAACGGCCGTTAGGTGCACAAGGTGGCCCGCTAAGGTGGGGCTACCGCGCAGGGGGCTACCGGGGAGGGGGCGGAGTGAGCACAGACACGCGCGTCACGGTCACCAGCGATGCGGTGCTGGACGCCGCGCTGACCCTGTTCTCCCAGCGCGGCTACCACGGCACCGCGCTGAGCCAGATCGCCGAGGTGCTCGGCATTCGCACCCCGAGCCTGTACAACCACATGCGCTCCAAACACGAGCTGCTGCTCACCATCGTGGATGAGACGACCGCCGGTGTCCTGGCCGACTTCCACCAGGCCATCGCCGGCAGCACCGACCCGGAACAGCGGCTCTACCAGGCGACCCTGGTGTACGCCCGCCGGCACGCCACCCACACCCGCGAGGCCCTGGTGGTCAACCGGGATACCGCCAGCCTGGTCCAGCCGCACCGCGACCAGATGCAGCAGCGCCGCCGGGAGCACGGGCACGCGATGCGCGGGCTGATCGCCGACGGCGTGGCGGCCGGAGCGTTCACCGTGGACTCGCCGGCGCTGGCCTCCTTCGCCATCCGGGAGATGTGCGTGAGCATCGCCCGCTGGTTCCGGCCGGACGGCGAGTTCACCGCACCCGCGGTAGCCGAGCAGTACGCCCGCTTCGCCCTACGCATAGTCAACGCCAAATCCGCCTAACCCCTTTCCCGCGAGTCGGGGATTTCGTCAGGGTGAGTCGGGGAATCCGTCAGCGCGAGTCGCGGATCTCAGCACACCGGGATCACCTAGCGGGACTGCAGCGCGTCCAACGCGACGGCCATCGACGCGGCCACCCGGAAGTCCAGCCTCGGGTCCGGCACGGTCACCGAGTACTGGTCCCGGATCGACTTGCGCCGCTCGCTGACCAGCACAGTCTGGCCGGTCATTGTGTCGGTGAAGTCGAAGTGGAAGACGAACGGCACCCAGATGTCGCCGATGTAGGGGATCAGGTTCCAGACGCGGCGCAGGATCGCGATGGACAGGCGGCGCTCCTGGCCGACGGCGTCAATGCCCCCGCCGGTCAGCTGCCAGGTGGACCGCAGCAGGCTTGCGCCGAACGCCTTGCGGAAGTATCCCAGCTCGACGCCCTGCTCGTCATAAACGTCGTGCTCGGCGTGCACATCCAGCCGCTGCCGGGCCCGGAACGAGAACACCGTGCGGGACTTGGACTCGTCGGCGTAGAAGGTCACCTGCTCCTTGAACGCCATCCGCTTCTGCTGAGCGAAGGCCAGCAGTTCGCCCTCGCTGCCATCGGGGTTGGCGGCGAAGATCTGGTAGCGGTTGACCATGAGGGTGATCTTTTGACGCACCAGGAAGTGCGGCACATACATCGGCGCAGTCATGGCGCGGAGTCTCTCAGCAACGGCGTCAGGCGGCGGTGACAATTTCCCCCGTGTCGGCGTGCTAGGAGCCCCGACTCAGTGTGCTGAAATCCCCGACTCACCGTGACAGAATCCCCGACTCACCCTGGCGAAAACCCCGACTCGCGGAAAACTAGGGGGTGCGGCGACGGCCGCCGGCCCAGGTCCAGGGGTAGGCGGGGTCCTCACATTGGAGTGGTAGTAGGGCACCGGGATGGACAACGGGTGGTAGTCCACCTTGCGCGGCACGAAGTTGCACACCACGAAGCCCGAGCCTCCCCGCGACGACCGGTGCTTGACCAGCACCTCCACCTCGGTGCCCTCGGTGCCCTCGGTGAACAGCGGCTCGGTCGGGCCGTGCAGGTCGCGCTCGCAGTACGGCGCGTGCTCGAGCAACTGGCCGAACCGGGACAGGTACCGCTTCGGCGGTGCGATGTGCGAGTTCGCCTCGATCACGTACAGCCGCAGCGGGCCGGCCTCGGCGTTCGGCACCAGCAGTGGGTGGTCGCCCTGGGCAGCAGCACGCCTTCAGGTGCCGGGGCCGCTGCGGACTTTTACAGACGTCTGGGTGACGCCCGGCTCCCACGGCGAGGCATCCAGGATCGCCGACGGCAGGTACCGGTGGTAGAGCAGCGAGGAGTCGGAGAAGAATCCCTCCTCGCCCATCAGCTCCTCGAAGTACAGCCCGCCCTCGGGTGTGCGCGCTGGGTGTGCCGCTTCGGCGGGACGTTACCCAACCGCTGGTAGTAGGCCATCCTCGTCTTCCCTCCGCTCCGCGAGCCCGACCACCCGGCACAGCGCGTCCCGCAGCCGCGCCTCATCGGCGACCACGGCCGCCACGTGCGCATCCGGCCTGATCAGCCACAACTCTCCCGCCCGCGCGCTCAACACGCCCGGCAGGTCGGTACTCAACGACGTCATCGCGACCACCCGCACCGGCGCCGGCGTCCGCACCGGGACGTCCACCGAGGCCCCGGGCGCGGCCAGCACCAGCAGGCCGTTCCGGCACAGTCCGCGCAGCGAACCGCCGCCGGCCACCGGCAGGTCCGGGACGATCACGCCGGGTCCGGGCGGGGGCGCGGCGCCCCGGGGCGGGCGGCCGGCGAACGGGCGGGTGGGGTCGGGGGTGGTGAGCGGGGAGTCGGTGTACCAGAACGGCTCGGACAGCCGCCCGGAATCGACCATGGCGCGGGCGGCGGCGTCTGTTCGGGCGCGGGCCAACACGTCCCGGCGGTGCGCGGCGGCGGCCGCCGACTGGGGCACCAGGAAGTCCATGGTCGCGGTGGTGACCTCGACGTTCTCCCGGGCCGCCGCGTGCCGCTCGCGGTGATAGCTCTCCAGCAGCTCCTCCGGCGCCCAGCCCCGGCCGGCGAACGCGATCTTCCACGCCGCGTTCTCCGCGTCCGCCACCCCGGAGTTCAGCCCGCGAGCCCCGAACGGCGCGTACAGGTGCGCGGCGTCGCCGGCCAGCAGCACCCGACCGAGCCGCATCCGGTCCACGCACCGGGTGTGGAACCGGTACACCGACTTCCACTCGATCTCGTACGGCACGTCGCCGAGGATTGCCCGGACCCGCTGGTCCAGCGCCCCGGATGCCACCTCGGCATCCAGGTCGTAGTCCGGCGGCACCTGCCAGTCGATGCGGTAGGTGGAATCCGGGCAGGGGTGGATCAGCACCTGGCGGCCGGGGTTCCAGGCCGGGTCGAAGTAGAACCGGCGCTCACTCGCCCAGCCAGCCAGCGAGGCGCGGATGTCACAGATCAGGAAGCGGTCGTCGAAGGAGTGCCCGTCCAGCGTGACGCCGAGCTGCGCGCGCAGCCCGTCGGCACGCGCGCCGGCGCACAGCAGCAGGTACGGGGTGCGCAGGGTGAAGCCGCCCCCGCGGAGCGTCACACCGTCGGCCTCCTGGCTGACCGACTCGACGCCGTGCCCCCACCGCACGTCGATCAGCGGCGAGGCGGCGATCCGCTCGTCCAGCAGCTGTTCGGTGCGGCACTGCGAGATGTTCACGAACGGCGGCAGCGGGGAGCGCCCGGGGTCGGTCATGGTCACCGCGAACAGTTCCTGGTCGCGGTAGAACGTGCGCGCCGTCGTCCAGGTCACGCCCAGCTCGGCGACCCGGGCGCCCACCGACTCCCACACGTCCAGCACGTCGCGCTGCTGGCAGATGGCCTTCGAGCCGACCAGATCCCGCTCCGCGCGCTGGTCCAGCACGATGGTGGGCACACCCCAGCGAGCCAGCAGCAGCGCGGCGGTCTGCCCGACCGGCCCGTTGCCCAGTACCAGCACCGGGTCCAGCGGCCAGGGTTCGGCCGGTTGTGAGTGCGGAGTGGTCCTGGGAGACCACTCCGCACTCACGGGGTCCTTGTCGGTCATGACTGCAGCTGGTCCCAGACCTCGCGGTCCCGCTCGGCCGTCCAGATCACCGGCCGCTCGATACCCGAGACCTCGTCCCACAGCCGCGAGACGTCGAATGGGAGGCAGTGCTCGAAGAT
>DASWST010000002.1:0-13704 GCA_036402515.1 Pseudonocardia sp. | reverse complement strand
CCACCATCACCGTGCCGCCCTTGTCCACCAGCTCGATGGCCTGGGCCATGGAGCTCTGCCCGGAGACGCAGTCCAGCACCACGTCGGCCCCGTCGCCCAACGCCCGGCGGGCCTGGTCCACCAGGTCGGGGGCGGCGGCGTTCAGAGCGGCGTCCGCGCCCAGTCGCAGGGCCCGCTCCAGCTTGTTCGCCAGCACGTCGGTCACCACCACCACCTCGGCACCGGCGGCTCGGGCGGCCACCAGGCAGAGCAGCCCGATCGGCCCGGCGCCCAGCACCGCGACCCGGCTGCCCGGCCCGACCCCGGCGCGGCGCACCGCGTGCACCGGCGTGGCCAATGGCTCGACCAAAGCGGCGAGCTCGTCGGACACCCCGTCCGGCAGCCGGTGCAGCCGGTCCCGGGGGATCACGAACGCGTCCGCCATGGCGCCCACGGTCTGGCAGCCGAACACCGCCAGTTCCCGGCAGATGTTGTAGCGACCGTCCCGGCACTGCCGGCACTTCCCGCAGACCAGGTTGGGCTCCAGCACCACCCGGTCCCCCTCGGCCAGGTCGCTCACCCCCGCGCCGACCGCCCCGACCACCCCGACCACCTCGTGGCCGGGCCGGTATGGCAGCGCGATGAACGGGTGCTTGCCGGCGCAGGCGTGGGTGTCCGAACCGCAGATGCCCACCAACCGGCTGCGCACCAGCACCTCGTGCTCACCGGGCGCGTCCGGCCACGGCACCCGCTCGACCCGGATGTCCTCGGCCGAGCTCACCACTATCTGTCGCATCGCCGTCGGCTGATCGGTGCTCACTCGCTGCCTCCCGGGCCTTCAGTACAGGGTGTATCCACCGTCGATCACCAGCACCGAGCCGGTCATGAACGACGCCGCGTCGCTGGCCAGGAAGACCACGCTGGGCGCGATCTCGGCCGGGTCGGCCGCGCGCAGCTGCGGGACGTCCTCAATCCAGTGCCGTCGGAACTCCGGACGGTCCACCGGCGCCATCTCGGTCTTCACGTATCCGGGCGCCACCGCGTTGACCCGGATGCCCAGCGGCGCCCACTCGGCGGCCAGCGACTTGGTCAGCTGGTGCACGGCGGCCTTGGAAGCGTTGTAGGCGGGCTGCCACTGCGGCCGGTTGACGATCATCGCGGAGATCGAGCCGATGTTCACGATTGCGCCGCCGCCGTGCTCGGCCATGTGCTTCCCGGCCGCCCGGCTGCACTTCCACAGTGCCCGCACGTTCAGGTTGAGCACCGAGTCCCACTCGTCGTCGGTGACCTCCCAGGACGGGTTGTGGATGCAGGTGCCGGCGTTGTTGACCATGATGTCCAGGCCGCCCAGCTCGGCCACCGTGGTGGCCACGGCGCGGCCGATGTCCGCGTCGGAGGTGATGTCGCCGTCGATGGCCAGCACGTCGTGGCCCTGGGCGGCGGCCTCGGCCACCACGTCGGCGTTGCGCTTGGCATCCCTGGCCACCAGCGCGACCTTGGCCCCGGCCTGCGCCAAGGCCACCACGAAGGCCGCGCCGAGGCCCCGGTTGCCGCCGGTCACCAGCGCGGTCCGGCCATCCAGCCGGAAGGTGTCCAGTACGCCGGCCATCAGAAGACGCTCCCTGGGTCGTAGAACTCGGCCACGTTGTCGCAGCCGATGCCGGCCGCCTTGGTGAAGGAGTGCGGCGGCACGGTCTTCGGGTCCAGCGCGCCGGTGGCCACCTTGATCGCGATGTCGAAGGCCTGCTCGGTGGCCAACCTCGGCGAGTTCAGCCCGGTGGAGACGTACTGGCCGGCGCAGCCTCCCTTGGAGATCTCAGCCAGGGCTTCCTTCTGGCCGTCCGCGGCCGCGGCCACCAGCGTCTTGGTGTTGCGCTGGTCGCGCAGCACCTTCAGCGCGCCCAGCGACATCGAGTCGTTCAGCCCGAGGATCAGGTCGATGTCCGGGTGCGCGGCCAGCATCGACTCGGTGGCCGGCACCGCCTGTTCCTGGGTGTAGGTGGCCGTGGCCGAGGCCACGATCTGGTAGTTCAGCCCGCCGTTCTTCAACCCGGCCAGGAAGCCTTCCTGCCTGGCCGGCCCGACCAGCTCGTCGTTCGGGCCGCCGTTGAGGATGGCCACCTTGACCGGTGTGGCCGGGTTGAACCGCTTCGCGGTCAGCTGGCCGGACAGCATGCCGATCTGCCGGTTGTCCGACTGCACCCCGGTCAGCCCGACTCCCGGGATGATCGAGTCCAGGAAAATCAGCGGCACCTGACCGGCCACCTGCTGCAGCTGGGGGCGTTGCGTCTCGGGGCTGATGATGTCCGCGACCAGTACGTCCACCCCCTGGGAGAGCATGGTCTGCACCTGGTTGAGCTGGGTGACCGGGTCGAGGTTGGCGTTCTGGAACAGCAGCTTGAAGCCGTGCTGCTTGGCCAGGTCCTCGGCCACCGCCTGCATGGCCACGAAGTACGGGGCGTCCATCTGCCGCTGGGCGAACCCGATGGTGACCTGGGATGCCTCCTTGCGCTGTTGCTGCTGTTGTGGGGGCGCCGAGCTGGATCCGGTGGTGCCACACGCGGTGACGGTGAACAGGACCACGGCCACCGCTATGGCCGCCAAGCGGAACGTGCGCATGCGTAGCTCCTCTTAGTGAGAGAAGAAGCGGCTGGTCAGGGTGTTTCTCTGGCCTTCTTGCGACCGAGGGTCGCCAGCGTCACCGCGATCAGGATCAGGGCTCCCCGGAAGGCGTCCTGGAGGAACGTCGACACGTTGAGCAGGACCAGCAGGTTGGTGATCACACCGAAGATCACCGTGCCGACCACCGCGCCGAACACCCGGCCCTGCCCGCCGCGCAGCCGGGTGCCGCCGATCACCACCGCGGCGATGGCGTCCAGCTCGAAGTTCATCCCGGCGGTCGGCGTGGCCGCGCCCACCCGGGAGGCGAGCAGGAACCCGCCCAACCCGACCAGCAGCCCGGCCAGGCAGTAGACCACCACCAGGGTGGTCCGCACCGGGATGCCGGCGGCCTGCGCGGCCTCCCGCCGGCTGCCGATGGCGAACACCCGCCGGCCGAACACGGTGCGCCGCAGCAGGAACGCCATGCCGACGGCCAGCAGGATCCAGATCCAGCCGATCACCGGCACGCCGGCGAAGGTGGCGGTACCCACCGCGGTGAAACCCGGGGCGGCCGGGCGCACCGGGACGCCCTCGGTGTAGGCGTAGACCAGGCCGCGCCCGAGCGCCAGCATGCCCAGCGTGACGATGAACGGCTCCAGCCCGCGGAATGCTATGAGCAGCCCGTTCGCCGTGCCGAGCAGCGCCCCGACGGCCAGCGCCACCACCACGGCCAGCAGCACCGACGTCCCGCTGAACAGGCCCGCGCACAGCACACAGGAAAGCCCGAGCACCGAGCCGACGCTGATGTCGATGCCGCCGGAGATCACCACGATGAACTGGGCCAGCGCGACGATCCCGGCCACCGAGGTCTGCAGGACCAGGTTCTCCAGGTTGCGCCCGGTGAGGAACGCGTCGCTGGTCAGGCTGGCGAAGATGAGCAGTGCCACCAGGATGAGCAGCGGGTACTGATGCCGCAGCCACTGTGCCCCGGACGGCAGCGCGCCCGAGTAGCGCTTGGCAGGCTGCTCCCCGGCCACCGCGTCCGCGGCCGCCCGATCGGTCGCGGTCATCCCCTGCCACCCCCGTTTCCCCTGCTCAGGGCCTGTGAGTGGTATTGGTCGCTATAGCGACCAATACCACTCACGGTCTTTGACCCGCGGTTTTGCGGTGTCATGCGGCTGCCTCCGCTAGGGCGGCGCGCATCAGGTCTTCGGTGCTGGCGTGGGTGGAGTCGAACTCGGCGACCAGCTGGCCGTCGCGCAGCACCAGCACGCGGTGGCAGAGCAGCAGTGCCTCCTCGGCCTCGCTGGTCACCACCAACACCGCTTTGTCCCGCTGGGAGAGCCCGTGCACGATCTGGTAGATGTTCAGCCGGGCTCCGACGTCGATGCCCTTGGTGGGTTCGTCCAGCACGATCACCTCCGGCTCGGCGGCCAGCCACTTGGCCAGGCAGACCTTCTGCTGGTTCCCGCCGGACAGCGTGCGGGTGGGTGTCCTCGGGCCGCCGCTGATCTGGAAGCGGCTGATCAGCTCGTCGACCTGAGCCCGCTCCGCCGCGCGACGTACCACTCCGGCGGTGGCCAGCCGGGACAGCGTGACCAGGCTCAGGTTCTCGGCGTTGGTGAAGTCCTCCACGAAGCCCTCCCGGCGGCGGTCCTCGGTCAGGTAGGCCACCCCTCGGCGCAGCGCGGCGACCGGCGAGGTCATCCGGGTCGGCTGGCCGTGCACCGCGACCGTCCCGGCCCTCGGCTCGCCGTGCCCGGACACCGCGCGGGCCACCGAGGAACGCCCGCTGCCGACCAGCCCGTACAGCCCGACCACCTCGCCGGCCGCGACATCGAAGGAGACGTCGGCGGCCGAGCCGGCGGCCAGGCCACGCACCGACAACGCCGGTGCCCGGTCGGCGCCCCGGTGTGCCGGCGGGCGCTCCAACGCGCGCACCGCATCCCCGATCATCAGCGTGGTGACCTCGTCCGGGCTGGTCGCCGCGGTGTCCAAGGTGGCCACCAGCCGCCCGTTGCGCAGCACCGCGATCCGGTCGGACAGCGCGAACACCTCCGGCATCCGGTGCGAGACGAACAGGATCGCGGTGCCGGCCGCCTTCTCCGCCTCGACCATCGTGACCACCTGCCGGAAGTGCTCCTCGGTGGTGGACGCGGTGGTCTCGTCCAGGATCAGTACCCGGTGCGGGGTGACGCCGGCCCGCGACAGCGCGAGCATCTGCCGCTGCCCGGGGGCCAGCGTGCCGGCCAGCTGACCGGCCGGGAGGTGCCCCAACCCCACCTCACGCAGCGCCTGCCGGGTCGGCCCGTCGTCGCCGCGCCGCGACCGGGACCACGACCGGATGTCCCGCCCGGCCCGCAGCCGGTACAGCCAGACGTTCTCGCCCACCGTGAAGTCGTCGATGATCAGCGGTTCCTGATGCATGAGCAGCACCCCGGCGCGTTCCGCGTCGGCCGGGTCCCGCACCGGCTCGGGGTGCCCGTCGACCCGGATCTCGCCGGTAGTCGGCGGCTCCTGGCCGGCCAGCAGCCGGGCGAAGGTGGACTTGCCGGCGCCGTTGGCCCCACAGATAGCCAGCACCTCGCCGGGG
Organism: Pseudonocardia sp.; assembly: GCA_036402515.1. Classification (GTDB taxonomy): domain Bacteria; phylum Actinomycetota; class Actinomycetes; order Mycobacteriales; family Pseudonocardiaceae; genus Pseudonocardia. The sequence continues at coordinate 8,531 of DASWST010000002.1, read as the reverse complement.
TAGCCATCCAGGTCCAGGTCGGACAGTGCCCGCACGCCGGGATAGGTCTTGCCCACCCCTCGGGCGGAGAAGGCCGCGGTGACGCGGGCCTTCGGTGCGCCGTGGTCCACGTTGTCCACCGGCTGCACCTCCTTATGCATCTTCGACAGGGAACCCTTGTAATTACAGGATGTCAATGCGCTGGCCGCGTTCCGGGGCTTCCGAGCTGCCCCGGAACGCGGACAGCGCCTCTTTCATTTCCCGCAGCCGTTCCAGGTGCCTCGGGCCGCGCCGGACAGCGACCGCGGTGGCCAGAACATCCACCAGGACCAGACCGGCCAGCCGGCTCACCGTGGGGGTGTAGATGTCGGTGTCTTCGAAGGTGCGCAGCACCAGCACCACGTCGGCCAGCTCGGCCAGCGGACCCGGACCGCCGGTCACCGCGATCACCGCGGCGCCGTTCTTCTTGGCCCGCTCGGTCACGTCCAGCACCGAGCTGGTTCGCCCGGTGTTGGAGATGGCCACCACGACCGAGCCGGGGGCGGACATGGACGCCGCCATGTACTGCTGGTGCACGTCGATCGGCGCCGCGCAGGGAACCCCGAACAGCACGCCCTGCTGGGCCGCGTCCTGGGCGATGATGCCGGAGGCGCCCAGCCCGACGAACAGCACATTGCGCGCGCCGACCAGCACCTCCACCGCCTCGGCCACCCTGGCCGGGTCCAGCGCGCGGCGGGTGCGGTCCAGGCTGCTCAGGGTGTGGTCGAAGATTTTGCTGGTCATCGCCTCGACCGAGTCGTCCGGGGCGATGGCCGAGTGGGTGACCGGGATGCCGATGGCCAGCGCCTGCGCCAGGCCCAGCTTGAAGGACTGGAACCCGCCGAAGCCCAGCCCGGTGCAGAACCGCATGACGGTCGGCTCGCTGACCCCGGCCGCGTCAGCCAGCGCCGCCATGCTGTAGGTCAGCGCCCGGCCCGGATCCTCCAGCACCACCGAGGCGACCTTGCGCTCCGAGGGGCGCATCCGTTCCAGCCCGCCGGTGAGCAGCTCCAGCAGGGGTGCGTCGTTCGGCTCAGTCATGGCCGTCCTCCAGCGCGGTGAGCAGGTTGCGCACCGCCTGTTCGGTGGCCCGGCGGACGCTGGCTCCGGTGTACCCGCCCAGGTGCGGCGTGGCGATCGCCCGCTCGTGCCGAAGCAGGTCGGTCAGCTCCGGCGGCTCGGTGTCGAACGCGTCCACCGCGTACGCCGAGAGCGCCTCACTGTTCAGCGCGTCCAGCACCGCGTGGTCGTCCACCAGCGCCGCGCGGGAGGTGTTCACCAGCACGGCGCCGGCGGGCAGCGTGGCCAGCCGGGCGGCGTCCAGCAGCGGGCGGCCGTCCGGGGGCGCCGGCGCGTGCAGGGTCACCACGTGCGAGCTGGCCAGCAGCTCGTCCAGCTCGACCCGGCGGACCGGTGGCCCGTCGGCCGGCGCGACGAACGGGTCGTAGCCCAGCACTTCGGCGCCCAGCGCGGTGAACAGCTCAGCCGCCATGGCACCCACCGCGCCCAGCCCGACCACGCCCACCCGGCTGTCCGCCACCTCCCGGCCCGGCCAGCGCCGCCAGTGCCCGGCCCGCACCGCGGCGGCCGACCGGGGCAGCTGGCGCAGCCCGGCCAACGCCAGCGCGACGGCCAGTTCGGCCACCCCCCGGGCGTTCGCCCCGACCGCGCGCTCCACCCGGATGCCGGCCCGCCGTGCGGCGCCCAGGTCCACCGCGTCCACTCCGGTGCCGTTGCGGCTGATCACCCGCAGCTCGGTGGCGGCGGCCAGCACCTGCGCGCCGATCTTCTCCACGCCGGCCAGCCAGCCCGCGCAGCCGGGCACCAGCTCGAGCAGCTCGGACTCCGACGGCAGCCGCCCGGCCGGCCCGGCGACCAGGTCGAACCCGGCCAGCCGCAGCGGCTCCAGCTCGGGTACCGCGTGCAGCCCGTCCTGGGTCAGCGAGCGGGGAGTCACCAGCACCCTTGGGGTTCCCGCCGCGCGAGGGGTCGCCGCGCCGGCGGTGGGCGGCGTCATCGGCGGGCCGCCGCGGCGATCCGGCCGAGCTCGTCGAACCGCGGCCCCGAGGTCGGGATGGCCACGTCGAACACCTCGGCGATGACCTGCGTCCAGCCGTGCAGGAAGTACACCCAGCCATCCTCGAAACGCACCCCGGCGGCCCTGGCCTGGTCCAGGAAGACCAGGTCACCTCGGTAGTTCAGGTCCCAGGCAATCGCCTCGGCCGGCCACCGGGCGGCGTCGGTGAGCGGGGAGCCCGGGGCGTCCTTGCCCAGCCCGGTGGCGTTGACCATCAGCGACCCGGCGGGCAGCGCGGCGAGCACTCCGTCGTTGTCCCCCGGATCCGGGATGTGCACGGTGCGGACCTCGACGTCGGTGCCCAGCTCGGCGTGCAGCCCGGCCAGCGTCGCCAACCGCTCGGTGCTCCGGTTGGACACCACGATCCGGGACGGCCGGTCCGCGCCGCGCTCCGGGCGGGTCAGGTACCAGCTGATCGCGATGGCCGACCCGCCCGCGCCCATCAGGAACGCCTCGGCGCCAGTGCACGCCCAGTACCCGGGCGCCAGGATCGCGTCGAGGGCCAGCCCGGAGGAGATCGGGTCCTTGGCGTGCGCGACCAGCCGGCCGCCGCGCTTGGACAACGAGCTGACCTCGCCCATCAGCCGGGCCAGCGGATCGATCTCGCCGAACAGGTCCTGACAGGCCTGGTACAGGTCGATCTTGTGGGTGGTGACCAGGGCGCCCAGGCTGAGCGGGTCGGCGGCGAGGAACTCCACCACGCGGCGGTAGTCGGCGGCCGGGGCGTGCACCGGCAGGTCGATGCCCACCAGCGCGACATCGCCCAGCCCGAGCTCCTCCGCCCAGCGGGGGAACACCGTGCGGATGGACGAGCGTCCGGTGCTGACGCCGATGAAGTACATGGTGGGCCGCCGCGCCGGCTGGGGCAGCTGCCCCGGCGCCGGATCCAGCGCTGTCAGTTCCTCCGCCGTTGGGTCCTCCGCCGTTGGGTCCAGCGCCGTCGAGTCCAGCGCCGCCGAGTCCAGCACTGTGGGGTCCATGGTGTGGCCGTCCACTCAGCGGCCCCCGTTCCGGGCCGCGACCGGGCGCAGCTGCCGGGTGGCCCGAGCCCGCTCGGCGATCGCGTCCCAGCGGCCGGCCGCGATGTCCGCCCTGGGCGCCACCCAGGTGCCGCCGACGGCGAACACCCCGGGGCGGGCCAGGTACTCGGCGGCGTTGCCCGGGTTGACCCCGCCGGTGGGCATGAACCGCACCCCGGCCGGCCCGAACGGTGCTTCCAGGGCGGCCAGCCCGACCAGCCCGCCGTGCACCGAGGCCGGGAAGAACTTCAGGTAGCGAGCGCCGGCGTCCAGGCAGCCGGTCACCTCGCTGGGGGTCACCGCGCCCGGGATGAACGGCAGCCCGATCTCCCCGGCGGCGGCCACGCAGCGCGCGCTGAAGCCTGGGGCCACACCGAACCGGGCGCCGGCCGCCGAGGCGGACCGCACCAGCTCCGGGGTGAGCAGGGTGCCGGCGCCGAGCAGGAAGTCGGGCAGCTCGGCGGCGATGGCGGCCACCGCCGCCTCGGCGGCCTCGGTCCGGTAGGTGACCTCGACGACCGGCAGGCCGGCCTCGGCCAGGGTGCGGGCCAGCGGGACGGCGCGGGCCACGTCCTCGATCTCCACCACCGGTACCACGGCGAGCGCGGCAAGCCGGTCGAATACCTCGGGGTCGGTCCGTGCGCCGGTCATGCCGCCGGCTCCCGGTAGCCGCGGTGGTCCGGGTTGGCGCGGGTGGTCCAGCCGCCGGCGCCGTCGTCCACCACCAGCTGCGCCATCCCACCGGCGGCACCGATGATTTCGTAGTTCTGCCCAGCGTCCTCCGGGTAGCAGAACAGCGTGACCAGCGGCTCGTCGCCGGTGTTGACGCTGCGGTGCACCCAGTGTCCCGGCACGTGCACGGCGGCCCCCGGCGCCAGCGCAACCGCCCGACTCTGCCCGTCCACGCTCTCCAGCAGCAGCACGCCGCGGCCGCTCAGGCAGTGGTACAGCTCGGCGCGGTCCGGCTTGCGGTGCAGGTGCCCCCTGGTGACCGCGAACTCGTCGCCGTACCGGCCGGGCAGCAGGGTGCTGGTGCCGATGATCAGCGCGCCGGCGCCGCTGCCGGCCCGGTGCTCCTCCACCCGGTAGACCTGGTGATCCGCGCCGTGCTCGGTCATGGCCGATGCGTAGGCGAGAGCGTCCCGGTAGACACCGGCCATCTCACCCAGCCGCTTCTGGTACCCGCTGGTCCGGCCGCGCAGCGCGCCGTCCAGGCCGACGAGAAGTGCCCCGGGCTCGGCAATGGGCGGGGTTGCCGCCATCAAAGATCCCCCACTTTGTAGTATCACTACAGTCTGCTACTTCCAGACTGCGAATTTCCGTGGTGCGCGTCACTTCCGTCACCCAAGAACCAGGTGATCTTCACTCGATATTGCGTTTCCCCGATGTGATGAGCTAGTAGTACTACATCACCACCCGCTGTGGCTAGTACGGAGATTCGACCGGCACGATGGGTGGCCCCGGGGCCGCTGGCCCCACTGGAGAAGCTGGGGGTTGGCGCGATGACGCGCTTCCACGGACGGCGGATCGCGGTCACCGGTGCGGCCGGCGGGATCGGGCTGGTGATCTGCGCCGACCTGGCCGAGCAGGGCGCCGAGGTGTACGGCTTGGACCGGCACGGGCTGGACCGGCTGCCCGACGGCGTGCGTGGTGTCACCCTCGACCTGGCCTCCGAGGAGTCCGTCGGCGCCGCCGTGCGCGAGCTGTACGCCGACGACGACCGCCCGGTGGACCTGGTCACCTGCGCGGGCATCGTGGAGGACAACGTGGCGGCGGAGGACATGTCGCTGGCCCAGTTCGACGCGGTGCTCGGGGTGAACCTGCGCGGGGTCTTCCTGACCTGCCGGGAGTTCGGCCGCGAGCTGCTCGCCCGGGGCGGCGGGGCAATCGTGAACGTGGCGTCCATGTCCGGCAACGCCGTGGTCAACCACCCGCAGCGGCAGTGCGCCTACAACACATCCAAGGCCGGGGTGAGCGCGCTGACCCGGTCGCTGGCGGTGGAGTGGGGCCCGCGCGGGGTGCGGATCAACACCGTCTCCCCGGGCTACGTGAACACCCCGCTGAACAGCCTGAAGACCGAGATGCACGGGTTATGGCTGGCGGAGACGGTGCTCGGCCGGTTCGGCACCCCGCTGGAGGTGGCCAGGGCGGTGGAGTACCTGCTCAGCGAGGACGCCGCGTTCTGCTGCGGCACCGAACTGCTCATCGACGGCGGCTTCTCACTGCGCTAGCGCCCCGCTGCTCGGCACAGGAGGCCGCACGTGATCATTTCCCATGACCTGGGCACCACCGGGAACAAGGCCACGCTGGTGGACGCCGACGGGCAGGTGGTGGCCAGCGCCACCGAGGGCTACCCGGTCGACTTCGGCTCCGGCGGCAGGGCCGAACAGGACGCCGAGCACTGGTGGGACGCGGTGTGCACAGCCACCCGCCGGCTACTGGAGAAGGTGCCCGGCGCGGCCGGCCAGGTCGCCGGGGTGTCCTTCTCCGGGCAGATGATGGGCGCGGTGTTGACCGACCGCGCCGGTGACCCGGTCCGCCCGGCGATCATCTGGGCGGACACCAGGTCCACCGCTCAAACCGATGCACTGCTGGAGCGGGTGGGCATGGACGCCGGCTACCGGATCACCGGGCACCGGCTGAACCCGACCTACTCGCTGACCAAGGTGATGTGGGTGCGGGACACCGAGCCGGAGGGGTTCGCCCGGGCCCGGCACCTGCTGCTGGCCAAGGACTTCGTGGTGCATCGGCTGACCGGCGTGCTGGTCACCGACCCGTCCGACGCGAGCAGCACCAACGCCTACGACCAGGCCGCCGGCAACTGGTCGGAGGAGCTGATCGCCGCCGCCGGACTGGACCGCGCGCTGTTCCCGGAGGTGGTGCCCTCCACCACGGTGGTCGGCAAGGTGACCGCCGCGGCGGCCGCGCGCACCGGGCTGCTGGAGGGCACCCCGGTGGTGCTGGGCGGCGGGGATGGGCCGATGGGCGCGCTCGGCGCCGGGATCGTGGACGCCTCGGACGGCGCCTACACCTACCTCGGCTCCTCGTCCTGGGTGTCCCTGGCCGCCGACGCGCCCCTGCACGACCCGTTGATGCGCACCATGACGTTCAACCATGTGGTACCCGGCCGCTACGTGCCGACGGCCACCATGCAGGCCGGCGGCGCGTCCCTGCAGTGGATCGTGGAGACCCTGGCCCCCGGGGATACCACCGGCTACCAGCGGCTGCTCGCCGGCGTGGGGCAGGTGCCGGCCGCCGAGGACGGGCTGTACTTCCTGCCGCACCTGCTCGGCGAGCGCTCGCCGTACTGGAACCCGAGGGCGCGCGCGGTGTTCGCCGGACTGGCCCGCCACCACGGCCCGGAGCACCTGACCAGGGCGGTGGTCGAGGGCGTGGCGTTCAACCTGTACACCGGGCTGCTCGCCTTCGTGGAGAACGGCGGGCCGATCAACCGGATCGACGCGATCGGCGGCGCCGCCAACTCCACCCCGCTGCTGCGCATCTTCGCCGACATCTGGGGGGTCCCGGTCTGGCGGCGCAACCTGGTGGACGAGGCGACCGCGCTGGGCGCCGCGGTGGTGGGCGGGGTCGGCGTGGGGCTGTTCGACGGCTTCGACATCGCCCGGCGGATGTCCGAGCGGACCGTGGAGTGCCCGCCGGATCTCGCCGCGCATCGGCGCTACCTGGACCGGTACCAGGTGTTCCTGGATGCCTACCGCCGCCTCGAGCCGTGGTTCGAGACCCTGTGACGGCCTCGACGGGAGCGGCCTCGGCGGGAGCGGCCTCGGCGGGAGCGGTCCGCACCGTGCTCGGCGAGGTGGCGGCGGACCAACTGGGCAACTGTGACTACCACGAGCACCTGTTCCAGGTCTCCCCGCTGCTGCCCGGCGACGAACTCGACGACCCGAGGGCCAGCGGGCTCGAGGCGGCCAGCCTGCACCGGGCCGGGGTGACCGCGATGGTCGAGGCCACCCCGACCGGGCTGGGCCGCCGGCCGGCCGAGGTGGCCAGGATCAGCGCCGCCACCGGGCTGGCCGTCGTGCACGTCACCGGGGCGCACCGCCGCGAGCACTACCCGCCCGGCCACTGGCTGACCGAGGTCACCGAGGCCGAGCTGATGGAGCGGTTCACCGCCGACGTGGTGGACGGCCTGCCCGCGCGGGACACCGCCGAACGCGGCGAGCCGGCCCGCGCGCCGGACGGCGAGCCGGTGCGCGCCGGGATGCTCAAGGCGGGCATCGGCTACTGGCGGATCGACCGGTTCGAGCGGCGGGTGCTGGCCGCCGTCGCGGCCACCGCCGAGCGCACCGGAGCCTCGGTGATGGTCCACCTGGAGCACGGCTCGGCGGCCTGGGAGGTGCTGGGCGCACTGGCCGAGGGCGATCTGCCGGCCGACCGAGTAGTGCTGGCGCACGCGGACCGCAACCTGGACCCCGGGCTGCACGCCGAGCTCACCCTGGCCGGCGCCTACCTCGGCTACGACGGGATGGCCCGGCACCGGGAGGCGCCGGACTCGGCAATCCTGGACTGCCTGGAGCGGGTGTCGGCCACCGGCGATCCGGCCCGGCTGGTGCTCGGCGGGGACGTAGCCCGCCGCTCCCGGTACCGGGCCTACGGCGGCCTGCCCGGGCTGGACTACCTACCGGTGCGATTCCTGCCCAGGGTTCGGACCTGCCTGGGCGACGAACTCACCGACCTGCTCCTGGTCACCAACCCCGCCCGCCTCCTCACCCTGCGCTGAGGTCGCGGCGGCCAGCGGCGAGGTCAGGAGACACGCGCTGGCCTGAGTGGCACGGATGCGGCCGTACCTCCGGCTCACACAGCGCCAGTGGCTCGACACAGTGCCCCCGCCGGCGGCTCACACAGCTCCCGTGGCTCGACACAGCGCCCGCCGGCGGCTCACACAGCTCCCGTGGCTCGACACAGCCGCCTGGGCCGCTGTGTAAGCACGGCGCGGGCTGTGCGAGCAGGGCGCGGGCTGTGCGAGGCACGGGCTGCCGGGGGACGGGGGCGCAGCGCGGCCCGCAACCTGCGCGCTGTGCAGCTCGGCAACACCAGGCCGGCCGGCTCGCCCCGCAACCTGCGTGCTGTGCAGCTCGGCAACACCAGGCAGGGCTTGGCACGGCGCGGGTGGCTCCGCACAGCGCGTTTGGCTGCGGTGAGCACGGCTTGGGCTGTGCGAGCACCGCGCCCGGCTGCGGTGAGCACCGCGCCCGGCTGTGTGAGCACCACGCGGGCTGTGTGAGCAACGCGCAGGCCGCGGTGAGCACCGCGCGGGCGGTGTGAGCAGGGCGCGGGCCTTGCCAGCACGGGCGGTCAGACGGCGGCGAGCGCCGGTCAGACGGCGGTGAGTTCGTCTGGCGGGCGGTCGCCGGGGGTGACGATCATGGACGGCTTCGAGGCGCGGGACCGGGGCT
>DASWST010000001.1:0-120076 GCA_036402515.1 Pseudonocardia sp. | reverse complement strand
GCTTCTACCGCCCTGAGGACGTGGTCGACCTCGCAGCGTGACTCAGACGATCCAGCCGGGCCCAGTGAGAAGACCACCCAGACCGGCAACCCCGTACCACCTGAACTGAGTAGCGCTCGGCGCGAGTCTTTCTTGCTGCCGGTACTAGGCCTCATTGATTTGAGTGAGGGCTCCCGGCTGTCCTCCTGATTTCCCAGAATCGAGCGTCTCGTCGAAAAGGGTGACGGGCGGGTGCGGACAGCAGAGCCCGGCGGCCCCAGAGTTGCTTAATCTGGGTGAGTCAGGGTCCGCGTGTGCCTGGTTGTCTGTCCGGACAGCAAGCACCCTCGCAGCCAGTGGCAGCGTTCGCCCACCGCTGGACGAATGCGACGCACACCGGGCGGTCCGGCTCACGAACATCACGAACCGCTTCACGGTCGCAGACTGATCTGTCTGGTTTGCATGATCAGACAGACTGGTCTGGATGATATTCCCCGGAGGAGAGCACGATGCCCGAGCAGCGTTCTGACCTCGACATTCACCCTCGAAAGGCGCTCGTGACCGGAGCGACGGCGGGCATCGGTCGGGCGGTGCATGTCGCCCTCGGCCATGATCAGCTCGGTTTCGTGGCGCAACGTGTCGGGCAGGGCCTAACTCCGCGGGCTGGGTGGCAGGGCCGAGTACCTCCGCGCCGACGTCGCCATCGAGGACGACGTCCGCTCCCTGGTCGACGCCACCGTCAAGATCTTCGGCAAGCTCGACGCAGCCGTCAACAATGCCGGCTACACCGGCAGCCCGGCCCTCTGACGACCCAGACCGCCCAGGCGTACGACACCGTTTTCAACACCAACGTCCGCGGCCTGCTGTTCTCCCTGAAGCATGAGCTGCGCGTCATGGTCGAGCAAGGGCACGGCAGCATCGTCAACCTCTCCTCGACCTTCGGCGAGCGCGGCGGCCGAGGTGCCGGTCTGTACGTGGCCAGCAAGCACGCGGTGAACGGGTTCACCCGGTCCGCGGCCCTAGAGGTCGCAACCGAAGGCATCCGCGTCAACGCGGTAGCCCCAGGTCCCGTGGCGACCAGTGGCCTGGACAACTTCGCCGGCGGGGAGGAGGCAACCGGCGCGCTGGCAGCCGGCGTCCCGATGGGTCGCCTCGGCGACGTAGACGAGATCGCCGACGTCATCCAGTTCCTCACCTCCCACCAGGCGAGATTCGTCACCGGCCAGATCGTCGCGGTCAACGGCGGCAAGACAGCCCTCTGACCACGCCGGCCGCGCACAGCCGTGCACTGCCGGCGCGACGCAAGGTGCCCTTCTGGCGGAGCTCCTGGGGGACCATGAGGAACAGGTAGTTGGGCACCTCACACGGCCGACCCGTACATGCGCGACGCAGATGACTCCGAATGGCGACTTGGCCCGCCCAACACGCGGTTCTACCGTGCCGAGACCGACGGTGGGCCGAGCGTACGCCCGACGAAGATGAAGACGGTCCGGCCACAGTCGCAGAATCTAGCGCTAAGGGGAAAACCTGATGGCCGCAGACAGTGCCAACAACGAGAAGATTGTGCAGCGCGCCCTTGAGGCATTCGAGGCTGCTGATGAGCGCGCGATGCGGGAAGACCTAGCGCCCGACTTCGTCTCCCACAGCATGCCACCGGGCTTCGCTGAGGACTCCGACGGTTGGGTCCAGCTGGCGCAGCATTTGAAGGCAGGGGCGCCGGACGGCAAGTTGACCATCCACGACATGTTTGCGGGAGGGGACAAGGTCGCTGTGCGATTTGCGCACGCCGGTACCCATCAAGGGGAGCTCTTCGGTGTGCCTCCGAGCAACCGGACCGTGACTGTCCGAGGCATTGAAATTTATCGCTTGTCCGGCGGAGAGATCGCGGAGCACTGGGGCGAGTTCGACACGTCCGATCTCTTCGGACCTCCAGGGGGCATGGGTGATGCGGGCGAGGGAGCGCGGCAACAGTCCTAAGGTCGCGCTGGTTGGGCTGCACGAATGGACCGAGGATGACTTTCCGAACGTTGCCGAATGGGGGCATCCAGTCCTTCATGGTCAAGCAATAGCGGAGGTCATTGGGTAGCTCCCAGGACAACGAGCAGCGGCGGATGAGGCCGACGCCGCTGCGCTGGCCGACTTCCGGGAGGCACCTTCCTGCATGTCAGTCGCTCGATAGCAGGTAGCAGGTAGTGGGGATACCGGTCAGCTGTGAACCAGAAGGGGCGCTGCCCGCGGGGACATTGAGCGCCGTCGACGCGAAGCTGGCGGGAGGGGGCGTCGGGTCGCACCGGCGGTCGGATCAGCAGAACGCAGAAAGCGCGAACGCGCTGGCCGTCGCGGCCTGACGCTTCGTTGCTGACGGGACCGGGCATCGGCGCTACGGCCACCCCCTGGACGGGAAGGGCGAGCCCAACGTGCCTACCGTCCCCCGCGAGCCCGCCGCGACCCGACGGCTGCCTGCCCGGCGCGCCGGGCTCTCCTGGCGGCGCCGGCTCGTCGGGGCGCTGACCGGGCTGGTCGTTCTTCCCCTGTTGACCCTGGGTTTGGCCCAGCTCGGTGACGTCCTGGACCTGCCCAGCCAGATGCTCTTCTACCTGCTCGCTGTGGTGATGGTGGCGCTGGTCGGTGGATTGGTTCCGGCGCTGGCCGCCGCGGTCGCGGCCGCGTTGCTGCTGGCCTACTACTTCATCCCGCCGGACAGCTTCGCGGTCGCCGACCTCAACGACGTGGTGGCCCTGGTCGCGTTCGTCCTGGTCGCCGGCGCGGTCAGCTCGGTTGTCGGCCTCGCCGCGCGCCGCGCCCGCGAGGCCGACACCCTGGCGACCGCGATCGCCGCGAGCCGCGAGGAGCTGCGCGTGCTCGCCCACGAGCAGGCGGCGTTGCGGCGGGTCGCCACGCTGGTCGCCCGCGGGGTGCCGCCGGCCGAGGTGTTCCTCGCGGTCGGTCAGGAGGTCGGCCGCGTCCTCGGGGCCGACGCCGCGGCCATCGCCCGCCTCGATTCCGACGGCGCGGTGACAATCCTCTCCGTCCTCGGCGAACCGTCCGACCAGCTCCAGGTGGGGAGCCACTGGAGGCCCGAGCCGCCGCTGGCGTTGGCGCTCGCGTTGCGCACCGGCCGCGCGGCTCGGTGCGACGACTACAGCCAAGCCGCCGGCGCGTTTGTTGACGCCACTGTCCGCCGGATGGGAATCCGGTCGTCGGTCGCGGCGCCGATCGTGGTGGATGGCCGCCTGTGGGGCGCGATCGTCGCCGGGACGCGTCGCGAGTCCCTCCCAGCTGATACCGAACAGCGCATAGCGGACTTCACCAAACTCATCGGCACCGCGGTCGCCAACGCCGACAGCCGCGCCCAGCTCGCCGCCTCCCGGGCCCGGCTCGTCGCGGCCGCCGACGCCACCCGGCGACGCATCGAACGCGACCTGCACGACGGCACCCAGCAGCGACTCGTCGCGCTCGGCTTCGAGCTGCGCCTGGCCCATTCCACCGTGCCCGCGGAGCTGCCCGAACTGCAGACCCAGATCGGTCAGGTCGCACACGAGCTCGACGGGGTGGTCGAGGAACTGCGGGAGATCTCCCGCGGCATCCACCCGGGGATCCTGTCCGAGGGCGGCCTGGGCCCGGCCCTGCGCACCCTGGCCCGTCGCGCCGCGATCCCGGTCAAACTCGACATCCGCGCGGAAACCCGCCTCGCCGACCCCGTCGAGGTGGCCGCCTACTACCTCGTGTCCGAGGCACTGACCAACACCACCAAGCACGCCCGCGCCTCCCATACGCACGTCACCGTCGAACCACGCGACGCCCTGTTGCACCTGTCGATCCGCGACGACGGTGTCGGCGGCGCCGATCCCGCGCGAGGTTCGGGTCTGATCGGGCTGCGCGACCGGGTGCAGGCCCTGGGCGGGTCGATCGAGGTCAGCAGTCCCCCCGGGGAGGGGACGACAATCGTCGTCGAGCTTCCGCTGCAGCCCGACTGACCTGGGTCGACCTCGACTCCCGTCCGCGACTCGATTCGGGCGCGATTAGTTTTCCGCGCGCGGGTGGTCGGTACGGGGGAGACGCTCACCCGCGCTTGGAGGAACCGATGACCGACCAGCCATTTGTCACCTGCCTGTGGTTCGACACCGAAGCCGAAGCGGCCGCGCACTACTACACCAGCATCTTCAAGGACTCGAGGCTCGGCCGGGTGATCCGGTACACCGAGGCTGGGCCAGGTCAGGCCGGCAGCGTGCTCACCGCGGAGTTCGAGGTGAACGGCCAGAAGTTCGTCGGAGTGAACGGCGGGCCGAGCTTCAAGTTCACCGAGGCGATCTCGTTCCAGATCATGTGCAAGGACCAGGCGGAGGTGGACTACTACTGGAGCAAGCTCACCGAGCAGGGTGAGGCAGTCCAATGCGGCTGGCTGAAGGACAAGTACGGGCTGTCCTGGCAGGTTGTCCCCACCGTGCTGTTGGAGCTGGTCAGCGACCCGGACCCGGAGAGGGCTGGGCGAGCCACCAAGGCCATGCTCTCCATGAAGAAGCTCGACATCGCCGCGCTCCAGCAGGCATACGCGGGCGAATAACCGGGCCGCCGGCGCCGGCGCCACCGAGGATCTCTGACCCGCCGAGATCGACGGCACGTCTGGATCAAGAAAAATCCAGACCGCCGTCGATCTCGGCGGGCGTCGCCGGGTCAGGTTCCCGGGATGTTGCAGGACTGGCCGAAGACCGGGCCGGCGACCACCGGCAGCCCCGGTGGCGGGTTGAGCTGCGCGGTGACCTCGCCGGTGATCCTGTCCATGCACGCGTCGGTGGCGCTCTTGCTGCCCCGCTCGCCGTCGATCCACATGTCCAGGTGGGTGTCCACGCCACCCGGGGCACCGCTGGCCCCGGAGTCCTCCACGATCACGTACCGCTTGACACTGGGCAGATAGAACCTGGTCCCGGGGCGCCACTCCATGCTGCCGCCGCTGCCCGGGGAGGCGACCGTGATCGGGTCGGCGAAGGTGCCGGTCCCGCCGGCGTCCTTGTGCAGGATCGGGTGGCTGACCTCCGCGGAGCCGGCCGGAGTGTTGTCCTGGAAGGAGTACCCGGTCAGGAAGACACGCATCTGCTTCGACGCGCCCCGGGGTGCCAGGTTGGTGACCGGCGCGGGCTTGGTGGCACCGGCCGCTGGCACGGCGGCGCGCGGCTTGGGCACGACCGGGCGGGAGGGGGCGGCTCTCGGCGTGGCCGGCTGAGTTCCTTCCGGCTTCGGCACGGTCAGCGCGGCGCTGGCCGCTCCGGCGGCGGGCAGGCGGAGCCGTTGGCCGGGGAAGATCTTGCCTGCCCGCGGCACCTCGGCGCGGTTCGCCGCCCAGATCCTCTGCCAGCTACCGCCCCGGGCGGTGGCGATCGTGGACAGCGTGTCCCCGGGGCGCACGAGGTAGGTCTCGCCGCCGGACGCAGGTGGATCAGCGGCCGGTGGCTTGGTGGGGGCGGCATGCCTGGGGGCTCCGGCGCGCCCGGCCCGCGTGACGTCCGCGAACCGGTAGAGCTCCGGGCCGGTGGTCGCCGATGGCTCGGCCTGCCGGTGGGCGCCGAAGTGGATGGTCGGCGCGGCGGCCGGTCGCACGGCGGCGGTCTCGGCGGCCGTCTCGGCGGCCGCCGGCGCGGTGGACACCGCCAGCGGGACCAGCGCGAGCGCCCCGCTGGTGGCAATCGCCGCGGCGTCGAATCCGGTGTTGTTCGGCTTACGGTGCCGTCCCTCGCTCATCGGGTTGGCTCCGCCCGCTGAGTGCTGGATACCCGGGATGAACGGAGGTGGGCGGCGTCGTTCGACAGGCCTGGTGTTCGGGGAGACACCCGTTGTTCCCTTCTCGGAGAGGGGCAACCGCACTGGGACTCGACATGCTCGGCTGGGGATGCGAGCAGGGGAGCGTCGAGCCGGCCAGGTCGGCGTCGAGGATGACCGGATCATGCGTGTGCGCGCGACCTGATCAACAGGCGGAATGCTAGAGAAGCGGGCCGCCGGCGAGCGCGAGCCTGAGAGACCCGGGTACGGCCAAACGGCCGCCGGTGGCGACCGCGCGGCGAGGGACGGCCCCTTGGTCCATCTGGTCTAAGTACCTGGTCCGTTCGCGCCGGCCGGCACTCAGGTGTCCGGCTGCCGCCGCGCCACCCCCGCTGTGCCGTGGAGCACTGTGCGCTGCGTTACCCGGGCCCTTGGTAACGGTCCTACCCCGTCGCGGCGACGTCCCGGGTGACATACCCCTTCGAGCAGAGGATCACGGCTCCCCTTGCTAGACCACTTTCGCCAGGACATCACCTCCTTCGGTCACCGGCTGAGCCACGACATCTCGCGGGCCAGGCTGGATCTGCGGCATGCCAGGGACGAGTACCACCTGGCCAAGGCCGAGCGCCCTCGGCTGGTTGATCGGCTCAGCGATCTGGTCGCCCGCTACCAGGGGGTCACCCTCTACCGGAACCGCGTTCAGCGAGGTCAGCAGGTCTATCCGCTGGCCGGCGCGTATGCCACAGTCACCGAGTCGCCGGCGCGCCGGACCGACCTGGGTACCGTCCGCGATGTGCGCCTCACCGTCACCGGGCCCGACTGGGCATGGTCGATCAACACCGTGGCGGTGTTCAACGCCCGCAAGGCTCGCGCATTCGCTGCGCTGATCAACTCCTACGCGTCCGCGACCGGTCACCGCTCCGCCCGGGTGCTGGCCGGTCACCACAGCTGACCGGCCAGCACCGGGACCGGTCAGACCAGTTGCCGCCCGGTCCGGATGCGCCAGCGCAGGTCCACCAGGTAGGCGTTGAACGGGAATTCACGCAGCACGGGTGGGGAGAGCCGAACCGCGACGGCGACCAGACTCATCAGTCGGTCGAACCGGCGCTGCCGGCGCTCGTCCCACGGCAGCCGCATCTCGTCGCGAAACCGTCCGGACAGAAAACCCGTGGTGACGAACCGGCTGAGCCGGCCCAGTGCCAGCCGGACCGGTGGCGGCAGGTGTCGGAGCATGATCAGGTCGGTCAGGTAGGCACGCACCGTGTCATCGATGGACACCTGGTCCATGGCGTCGTTCCAGTACCGCTGGAACGACGCCAGGTCGGCCGGCCACCGGTCCGGCGGTACCTGCAGGGTGGTGCCCAGTACCGCCGACTCCCGGTAGATCCGCTCCCAGGTCACGTCGTCGACCGGGGCGCCGAAGATCCGGTACACGTCCTGGAAGCCGACGTAGAGGCAGGCCGCCACCCAGAGCTGCAGGTCCACGTCGAAGGCGCTGTAGGGCACCGGGCTGGACTCGGTGGAGCGCACCTGGGCATGTGACCGGTTGACCCCGCGCCGGAAGGCCGCGCGCTCCTCATCGGTGCCCAGGGTGGCCACCGCCAGGTAGCTGAGCGTGGTGCGGGCCCGTTTGATCGGATGCAGGGTCACCTTGCCGCTGTCGACGGTGCTCTCCACCACGCCGTGGCCGACCCCCGGCCGGGCCAGCTGCATGATCACATTCGCCGGGCCGGCGAGCAGGCCAGCGCCGATCACCAGCTTCCGAAGGTCCACGGAAGACGATGTTGACGCGGTCATCGGGCGACTCCTCCTTGAATCTGCACACACGTGTTAGCAACATGGAAGCGTGCGGACCGTTCGAGTGTCAAGATGACAGCCATGCAGCCAGCGCAGCGCAGGTATGGCGGCGTCCACGGCGATGAGCGCCGCGCTCGGCGGCGGGCCCGGCTGATCGAGGCCGGGTTGGACCTGCTCAGCGAGGATCAGGGGGAGGCCAACCTGACGGTGCGCAGCGTGTGTGCCCGCTCCGGGCTGGCCGCGCGCTACTTCTACGAGAGCTTCCCGGACCGGGAGGCGCTGGCGCTGGCCGTGTACGACCACGTCGTCGAGGAGATCGCCACGACCACCGCGGCGGCGGTCGCGGTCGGTCCCAACGACGCGCGGGCGCGCACCCGGGCTGGGCTGGACAACATCGTCCGGCTGATCGTGGACGACCCCCGGCGCGGTCGGCTGCTGTTCTCCACCGCGTTCCTCAGCCCGTCGCTGGCACGGCGCCGGCTCGAGGCCGCCGAGCTGTTCCCCCGGCTGCTCGGCGGGCACACCCGGGCGTTCTTCGGCGTCCCGGGCAGCGCGGTGCTGGACCTCGCGGCGCAGTTCGCCGTCGGTGGCCTCGCGCAGGCGTTGACCGCGTGGCTGCACGGCCATTTGGAGATCGACCAGGAGCGGTTGGTCGACCACTGCACGGACATGTTCCTGGCGCTGATGTCCTTGGCGCTGCGGGAGGATGAGCGCTGAGCACCCAGCTCAGCCGGCTCACCCAGCTCAACGGCTCACCGCCAGGGTGTACTCCCGGGGTGGTCCGGGCGGGCAGCGCAGCTCGAGGCCGCCCGCGCCGCCGAGAACGTCCCGGCCTCCGCTGTCCCCGCCGTGGTGCACCGACTCGTCGACGCCGCTCGCCAGCACCTCGCCGTCGCGGCGCAGCGTCCACTCGCCCCGCCCGCCCAGCCGACCGATCACCACGCGCCCAGGGCCGGCCCGGTCCAGCCCACGCAGCCGGAACCGCAGCACCCCGTCGGCGAACTCGGCGCGGCTCACTTCGACCGCGTCGACCTCGGTCAGCGCCGGGTCGGTGAAATGCGCGCGGTCCCATGGCTGGTTGTACAGCCCGTGCAGGCCGTCCGGGACGTTCAACCGGGCGTAGCCGAGCAGCACGTTGCCGCTCATCGGCTCGATATCGGTGCGGTGCCCATCCTGTTCGGCCGGGGTGTCGTTGCGCGGGTAGTACAGCCCGCCGCCCCGCCAGGTCGGCGCGAAGTGCCGGTCGGCGTGGGTGAGCAGGCCGGACAGGGTTTCCGCGTCGCCCATCTCCGAGGCCCAGGCGGCCACCCAGCCGAAGTCGCAGGTGTCGTTGACCAACCTCTGGCCCATCACCTCCATGGCCGGCGCGGAGCGCACCGAGATCGCCCCGTCGGAGCCTGGCACCAGGAACTCGCGCACCTGGCTGGGATAGTGCTCGTGCACAAAGTCCCGGTTCCAGCTGTTCATCAGCGCGCCGCACCAGGCGTCCACCCAGGGCGCGACCATCCGGTTGGGCCGCACCTCCTTGGTGTCCGCGCTGATCATCATGTTGTAGTGGCCGCCAGCGTCCAACCGGCCGAACTGCTCCCAGGCCTTCTGATAGCCCTCGACGACCTCCTCCGCGCGGCGGCCGCCGGTGCGCAGGTCCTGCATGCGGAAGCCCAGGATCGCCGGTTGGTTGCAGATCTGGAACACGCAGTTGGGCTCGCAGGCGACACCCAGGTAGCCGTTCTCCACCAACTGCCCGTAGATGGTCTCGGCCAATAAGTTCTGGTCGTAGGGAAACCGCCGTTCCTCGCCGCCCCAGAAGAACGACCAGTACCGGAAGGTGAGCGCGCCGGGCTCGGCGTAGCGGTCGTCGTCGAACAGGTAGGCGTAGAGGTGCGCCATGGACTGCACGTAGGCGGAGTACATGATGTTGTCCCGGACCACCGGGTCCCATTCCTCGTGCAGTTGGTCGACCATGTGGGCGTTGTAGATCGAACCGCCCCGGCTGACGTCCCGCCAGTACAGCCACACATCCGGCTCGAGCATCTTGGCGATCAGCCGCTGGAAGGTCGGCCGGAACGCGCCCGGCGCGGCGGGCAGCCGGTGTCGGTGGGTGAGCGCGAGCGCGTAGGCCATGTAGGCCAGCTGAAACCGGTAGCTGCCGAAATCGTCCTGGCCCTGTCCCTTGCCCTGCATCAGCGACCAGTCGTTGGGCAGGTTCCGGGACAGATTGTCGAAGTGGCGCAGGTGGCCCAGCTGCACGCGATCCAGCGGTGCGGACGACGGCGTCATGGGCGGGACGCTACGCGGGAACTCCCGCGCGGCGGACCGCGAGGGGACCGGCTGTTAGCGGACGCCCATATGCCAGAGAAGGACGTTGTGCACGTGGTGGCCCTTGCCGGTGTGGCTCGCCTGGCCCGGTGACACAGCACCAGTGGCTCGACACAGCGGCCTGGGCGGCTGTGTGAACTGGGCGCGGGCTGTGTGAGCGCGGCGTGGGCTGTGTGAGCTGCGGCCTCGGCGCGGCCGGTGAGGTGCCCGGCTCAGGGGCGAGGGCGTTCGAAGCGCAGCTGGATGGCGATTCCGGCGGGCTCGAGCCCGAGTAGTTCGGCGATCATGTCCCGAGCCGCCGGTTCGAGTTCTTCGAGGTGCCCGGCCCGGGTGAGCGCCTCCACCTCGGGGACGTAGAGCACGAAGCCGCCGGACTCGGTCCAGGCCAGCACCTCGAAGGTCCGCATCTGGCGATGATTCCCCGAACAGCGCCGGGTGTGGATGTGAAGTCGCCCGGGTGGAGTCAGCCGCGGACTGGCTGGCGGGCGGCGGGCAGCGCCCCGTCGGTCGCGGAAGAACCGGGGCTGGTCTGCGCTTCGGGCTGGGTCTGCGAGCCCGAGTCATTGCCCGAGTTGCCGGAATTCCGCGGGTTGGACGACTGGCCCTCGCCCTGCACGGTCCGGCAGTTCAGCAGGTCACATTCCTGATGGGTGCCCGGGCGTTGGCTGGTGGAGCTTTGGTCGCCCGGGTTGGATAGCGAGTCGTCGGGGGGGAGCGTGGCGGGGTCGGGTATGGCCGCCGGGTTCATGGCCGCGAAGCCGTCGTACGGCCCGGTCACCGCCGGCGGGGACCCGATCGGCTTGAACGGGCCGAAGGCCTGCGCGGACTGCGACTTGGTCGCGTCGACCATGTAGCTCTTCCAGATCGAACCGGGCATGCTCGCCCCGGAGATCGGCGTGCCCTTGGCGGTCTTGATCGGGGTGTTCTGGTCGGTCCCGATCCACACCACGGACGCCAGTGTCGGCGTGAAGCCGGCGGTCCAGGCATCGTTGTTCTGGTTCTCCACGTAGGACTGCACGGTGCCGGTCTTCGCGGCCACCGCACGGCTGCCGGACAAGGTGAGCTTGTCGTAGGTGGGCACGCCGAGCATCGCCTCGGTGACGTTGCGGGCAACCTGTGCGCTGAACCGCTGCTCGGGCGGGTTCACCGCTTCGTAGAGCACCCGGTCATCCGAGGTGGTCACCTTGGTGACCAGGTGCGGCGGGTGGTAGACCCCGCCGGCGGCGATGGTGGCGTACGCCGAGGCCAGCTCGACCGGGGTGACCTCCTTGTCGCCCAGCGCGATGCCCGCGTCGACCTTCCGCAACGGGGTATTGATCCCGGCCAGCTTCGCCGCGTCGGCCACCTTCTGCGGCCCCACTCGCATGGCCAGCTCGTGGTAGATCACGTTGTTGGAGATCGTCATCGCCTGCTTGAGGTCGCAGACCTGGCAGGACGCGCCGTCCGCGTTGCGCAGCCCGGGCAGCGGCTCGCCCTTGAACTGGGTGCCCAGGCCCATCGGATCCGGCTGCAGCATGTCGGCCAGCAGGACGAACGGTTTGAAGGTGGAACCGGGCTGCTTGAGCACCCTGGCGTAGTCCAGGCCCACGCCGTTGTCGCCGCCGTAGTAGGCCACGATGTTGCCGGTATCCGGCTCGATCGAGACCAGTGCGCTGCGCAGGTTCGGTGGCTGGCCGTCCAGGCTCTTGTGCGCCGCGTCCACGGCCTGCTTCTGGGCGACCGGATCGATGGTGGTGGTGATCTTCAGGCCCTCTTGGCTGAACTCCTGCTCGCTGATCCCTCGGGACTCCAGCTCGTCCTTGATCGCGCTCAGGATCAGGCCGCGGTCGTCGGTGGGTATCCCGCCGGCGATCCTGCGCGGCGGGATGGTGACCGGGAACTTCGCGGCCGCGCGCTGATCCGCGGTGAGCCAGCCCTGGCGGGCCATGCCGTCCATCACGAAGGTCCAGCGCTCCACGGCGTGCGGCGCGTCCACCGCCGGGTCCCAGTGGGACGGGGACTGGATCACCCCGGCGAGCAGCGCGCCTTCGGACGAGTTGAGCTCCGAGACGTTCTTGCCGAAGTAGGCCTGGCTGGCGGCCTGGATGCCGTACGCGCCCCGGCCGAAGTAGATCGCGTTGAGGTAGTTGGCCAGGATGTCGGCCTTGCTGTTCTCCTGGGAGATCTTGACCGCGAGGATCATCTCCCGGTACTTCCGCCACAGCGAATGCTGGTCGCCGACCAGCGTGTTCTTCACGTACTGCTGGGTGATGGTGGAACCGCCGCCGCCGCCCCCGGTGAGCTGTCCCACAGCCGCCCTGGCAATGCCCATCGGGTCGAACCCGGGGTTGGAGAAGAAGCTGCGGTCCTCCGCCGCGAGCACGGCGAACTGCACCTGCTTCGGGATCTGGTCAATGCTGACCTTGATCCGATTCCCCTCCTGGGGCACCACCCGGGCCATCTGGCTGCCGTCGGCGAAGCTGATCGTGGCGACCTGCTTGTTCACCGCGTCGTCCGGCGTCGGGATGGCGAAGCACAGGTAGCCGATGAAGAACAACATCACCGGCAGCACCACGAAAAGCCCGACGGCCGCCAGACCGGACAGCTTGATCCGGTGCCAGCGCAGCTGCTTGGGCGTGTAGCTGGCCAACCGGCGCCGCCGCCGGTGCAGGGTGCGGGCAAACTGCTCCCTGGTCAACTCCGGCAGCGCGGCCAGGCTCGCGCCGAGGTTGGCCATGTCCAGCTTGTCCAACTTGCCGGACAGCGGCCGGGCGCGGCGGCGACTCTGCCTCGGCTGGCTGTCCTCGGAGGGTTCGGAGGCCATCCGCGCCCTGCCCTCGGCGATCAGTCGGGCGGCGGTGGCGTTGGCCGGGGAGTCCAGCTCGCCGCCGGGCTGATCGGGCGTCGCCGGCCCAGCCGGCCGGCTGTTGCCTGGCCGCTCGTTGCTACCTGGCTGGCGGCTGTTGCGGGGTCGCTCGGGAGCACCTTGCTGGCGGCTGTTGCCTGGCCGCTCGGACATCTCCGGGTTGAGGCCGTCCGAGGGTGGTGGGCGTCCGGTGCCGGCCTGCTCGGGCATGCCTGGGTGCCGGCCGGTGCCGGCCTGCTCCGGCATGGCCGGCTCGCCGGGGCGGCCTGGCACGCGCGCCCGTCGGCGCGGTAGCTCGGACTGCGCTCCGGGCCCCGGGCGTTCCGGCGGGATCAGCGGGCCGTGGACCTCGGTTGGTGGGTCGTTGTCCGGCCCGGACGATCGGGAGGTCCGGCCGGCGCGCCCGCTGGCCTGGCTCGATGGTCCGCCGGCTTGGCTCGGCCGTGCGCCGGGTTGGCTGGGTGGTCCGCTGGCCTGGCTCGGCCGTGCGCCGGGTTGGCTGGGTGTTCGCGGTTGGTTGGGTTGGCTGGGCGGTCCACCAGCCTGGCTCGGCCGTGCCGGTTGGTTCGGTTGGCTAGGTGGTCCGCCGGATTGGCTGGACGGCGCGCTCGGCGGCGGGCCTGCCTGACCGCGTCGGCCGAGCCCAGTTGCCGGGCCGGCCACCGAGCCTGGGGGTGCCACCGAGCGGCTCGGCGGGCCCCCGGGCGGGCGTCGGGCCGGTTCGGCGGGTCCGCCGGAGCGCCGGGGTGTCGGTTCGGCCTCGGCGGCGCCGCGCGAGGTCTGGTCGCGGGGAGCGCCATCGCGCGGACCGTTCCGGAACTGCGGAACGCCCGGGGCGGGGCTGTGCGAGCCACTGGGCAGCGAATCCCCCGGCCCGGCCGGAGTGAACAGCGAGGAGATCTGCCGCGCCGGCGGCGGGCCGCCCGGCGGCGGCCGTAACGGCGGGCGGGGAGGTGCGCCACGGGGATTGGCCTGGTCCGGCGGGCCGTCGGATCCCGGCGCCCGCGGGGGCACTCTGGTGGCGTCAGAGGACCCCGGAGCGTGGTTCCGCCCGGAGGGCCGGGACGGCCCAGCGTGCGCTCCAGACACTCCAGGGCCTCCCACCTGTGCTTCGACTGTGCTTAGTCGGGGTCAGCGACCAGCCGCTGGCTCGGCTGTGGCGCAAGGTCCGCTGCGATCAACGGCGCGCCTTACCGACGGGATGCGGGGCGGCGGGCAAACTCACCCGTTCGGCCGCCGCGGCTGGTGACTCTAGGTGGACATGTCAGCTGCTCCCACTACTCAACGTCAAACTACCGACACCTTCTTCGCGTAACCTCGCGCTCGATCATCGCGAACGGTCGGTGGCCGAATGTGAGGGGGTGGCGCCGGTGCGTGGTGGATCAGTTCCCGTCCTGGTCGGGGCGTTGGGCGCGGCCGCGGTCAGCGGAGCGTACCGGCCGTTGCTGCGCCGCTGGCCGCTGTCCATCCCGAACGCGCTGCTCAGCGCCATTGCGTCGGAAAGACCAGGGGTACTGGTCGGTGCGCACGCGCTCGCCGGCGCGGCCGCGCTGCGCGCCCCGGGGGCGTCCCGGGTGGCCGCACTGGCCCTGAACGCGGGTGCCCTGGTCGGGCTGGTCGGGCTGCTCGGCGACGCCCGGCGGTCGTCGGAAGCGCTCAACCGGGCGCTGCGCGAGGCCGGCGTCCCAGACGGCGTCCCAGACGGAGTCTCAGCTGACCTCTCAGCTGACCTCTCAGTCGACGTCCCGGCCGGGCGCTGGGCCGGTCTCGCCGGGCGAGCGCGGCGGCCGGCGGGGGTGCTGCCCGGCCGGGTCGCCCGGCGCAGGTATCGGCGGGTGGCCGACATCAGCTACAGCGAGCACGGGCCGTTCGGCACCCTGGACGTCTGGCACCGGACGGATCTCCCGCTGGATGGGCACGCCCCGGTGCTGCTGCAGGTGCACGGCGGCGCGTGGTCGACCGGCGACAAGGTGGGGCAGGCCGAGCCGTTGCTGGGCTACTTCGCCGAGCGCGGCTGGGTGTGCGTGACGGTGAACTACCGGCTGGCCCCGGCGGTGCGCTGGCCGGCGATGGTGGTGGACGTGAAGCGGGCGATCGCCTGGGTCAGGGAGCACATCGCGGGGCACGGCGGAGACCCGGAGTTCATCGCCATCACCGGCGGCTCGGCCGGCGGACACCTGGCCGCGCTGGCCGCGCTGAGCGCGAACGATCCGGACTACCAGCCAGGGTTCGCCGAGGTGGACACCTCGCTGGCGGCCGCGGTCCCGCTGTACGGAGTGCACGACTTCACCCGCGACCGGCAGGGGCTGTGGCCGCTGCTGGAGGGCAAGATCATCGGCACCAGTTACGCCGCTGACGGGCACACCTGGCGGCAGGCCTCGCCGGCGCTGCGGGTCGGCGCCACCACGCCCCCGTTTTTTGTCGTGCACGGCTCCACCGACGCGATTGTGGGCGTGGAGCAGTCCCGCCGGCTGGTCGACGCGCTGCGTGCGGCCTCACCGTCCCCGGTCGGCTACGCCGAGCTGCCGCACGCCCAGCACGGCTTCGACGCGCTCGCCAGCGCGCGCACCGCCTACACGGTGGACGCGGTGTACCGGTTCCTCGCCGCCGCGCACCAGCGTGCGGGCGGCCCGGCGGTGGTGGCCGGAGCAGGGCAAACCGGGCGGAAGTAGGTCGACGCGGGTAGATAGCATCGGTGGCAGACGTGACACACGTCTTTCACCGATCTAAGGAGTTCCCCGTGTCCGGTCCCGTTTCCCGTCCCGTGCCTGCTCCCGTCCGGGTGGCAGCCGGTACGACCGCCGGCTCGGCGGTACGGGAGGCGGGCTTGCCGACTACCGGGCCGGACGCGGTGGTGGTGGTCCGGGATCTGTCCGCCGGCGCCGATGGGGCGCTGCGCGACCTGGCCTGGGCGCCGGAGGAGGACGCGGCGGTCGAGCCGGTCGCGGCGGACACCCCGGACGGCCGGAGCGTGATCCGGCACTCGGCGGCGCACGTCCTGGCGCAGGCTGTCCAGCAGCTGTACCCGGAGGCCAAGCTGGGCATCGGTCCGCCGATCACCGACGGCTTCTACTACGACTTCGACGTGCCGAACCCGTTCACCCCGGACGACCTGAGCAAGCTCGAGTCGACCATGAAGAAGATCATCAAGTCTGGCCAGCGGTTCTCCCGCCGGCGGTTCGACTCGCTGGACGCGGCGCGCAAGGAGCTGGCCGACCAGCCGTACAAGCTGGAGCTGATCGAGCTCAAGGGCGGCGGCTCGGAGTCTGATGCGGTGTCGGACTCCGAGATCATGGAGGTCGACTCGACCGGCGAGCTGACCAGCTACGACAACCTGCACGCGCACACCGGCGAGGTGGTCTGGTCGGATCTCTGCCGGGGCCCGCACGTGCCCACCACCCGGTACATCCCGGCGTTCAAGCTGACCCGTTCGGCCGCGGCTTACTGGCGGGGCAGCGAGAAGAACCCGCAGCTGCAGCGCATCTACGGCACCGCGTGGGAGAGCCAGGAGGCGCTCGATCAGCACCTGGAGCGGTTGGCCGAGGCCGAGCGCCGGGATCACCGCAAGCTGGGCGCGGAGCTGGACCTGTTCTCCTTCCCGGAGGAGATCGGCTCCGGGTTGCCGGTGTTCCACCCGAAGGGCGGCATCATCCGCCGCGAGCTGGAGAACTACTCCCGCAAGCGGCACGAGGAGGCGGGCTACGAGTTCGTCAACACCCCGCACGCCACCAAGGGCCAGCTGTTCGAGCTCTCCGGACACCTGGGTTGGTACGCGGAGGGCATGTTTCCCCCGATGCACCTGGACGAGGAGCACAACACGGACGGCACGGTGCGCCGGCAGGGGCAGGACTACTACCTCAAGCCGATGAACTGTCCGATGCACAACCTGATCTACCGGGCCCGCGGGCGCTCCTACCGGGAGCTGCCACTGCGGCTGTTCGAGTTCGGCACGGTGTACCGGTACGAGAAGTCCGGTGTGGTGCACGGGCTGATGCGGGCCAGGGGCTTCACCCAGGACGACGCGCACATCTACTGCACCACTGACCAGATGCAGGACGAGATCCGCTCGCTGCTGGACTTTGTGCTGCAACTGCTGCGCGACTACGGGCTGGACGACTTCTACCTGGAGCTGTCCACCCGCGACCCGGAGAAGTCCATCGGCACCGACGAGGAGTGGGAGCAGGGCACCAACGCCCTGCGCGAGGTCGCCGAGGCCAGCGGGCTGGAGCTGGTACTGGACCCGGGCGGCGCGGCGTTCTACGCGCCGAAGATCTCCGTGCAGGCCAAGGACGCCATCGGCCGGTATCACCAGCTGTCCACCATCCAGGTCGACCTGATGCTGCCGCAGCGGTTCGACCTGACCTACACCGCCGCGGACGGCTCCCGGCCCCGCCCGGTGATGATCCACCGCGCGCTGTTCGGGTCCATCGAGCGGTTCTTTGGCATCCTCACCGAGCACTACGCCGGGGCGTTCCCGGCCTGGCTGGCCCCGGTCCAGGTGGTCGGCATCCCGGTCACCGCCGAGCAGGTGGAATACGTCGAGGAGGTTGCCGCCGCGCTGCGTGCGCAGGGGGTCCGGGTCGAGGTGGACGCCGGCGACGACCGGATGCAGAAGAAGATCCGCACGCACACCCTGCAGAAGGTGCCGTTCCTGCTGTTGGTCGGCGGCCGGGACGCGGAGGCCGGCGCGGTGAGCTTCCGGTTCCGGGACGGCAGCCAGCTCAACCAGGTGCCGGTGGCCACCGCGGTCGACGCCGTGGTGTCCTGGATCCGCCGGCGGGAGAACTCCTCGCCGAGCGAGCAGAGCCTCTCCGTGAGCGGGTGAGGTGAGGCGTGCGGGACCACGAATGGGCGCAGCGTGATGTACGGCGGTGACGAGCGTCAGCGAGGGGCCGGGGTGACCGAACCGGAGGAATCCGGTCGGCCGGAGCTCGTCGGCCAGGACGGCGCCGCGGTGGCCGACGGATTCCGCCGGCTATGGACGCCGCACCGGCTGGCCTATATCAAGGAGGCGGCGGCCAGCAGCGCCGAGGAGGGCTGCCCGTTCTGCCGGATCCCCACGCTGAGCGACTCCGACGGCCTGGTGGTGGCCCGGGGCGAGGTGGTGTACGCGGTGCTCAACCTGCACCCGTACAACCCGGGCCATCTGATGGTGGTGCCCTACCGGCACGTCGCCGAGCTGGAGGACCTCACCCCGGCCGAGTCCGCCGAGCTGATGGCCTTCACCCAGCGCGCGGTGCGCGCGATGAAGAAGGTGGCCGCGCCGCACGCGTTCAACGTGGGACTGAACCTGGGCGCGGTGGCCGGAGGCTCGCTGGCCGACCATCTGCACCAGCACGTGGTGCCCCGGTGGGGTGGGGACGCCAACTTCATCGCCGTCATCGGGCAGACCAAGGTGATCCCGCAACTCCTCTCCGAAACCCGAGAGCTGCTGGTCGGCGCCTGGCCGGCCGACCCGGCCACTACCGGCACGGAATAGGGTGACGGCGCCAGCCACGCTGTCTGCCCGCCGCCCGGTAGGGGTCCATGCTCGACAACATCGTCGCCCGCGCCTCGGTCGGTCGGGTCACCGACCCGGTCGGTCGCACGCTGGTGCGCTGGGGTGTGCCGCCGGACCTGGTGACGGTCGTGGGCACAGTGGGCTCGGTGGCTGCCGCGCTGTGGTTCCTGCCGCGTGGCCAGCTGTTCCTGGGCGTCTGCGTGACCACCGCATTCGTGCTGTTCGACCTGGTGGACGGGGCGATGGCGCGGGCGTTGGGCTCGGGCACCCGATTCGGCGCGGTGCTGGACTCCACCTGTGACCGCCTCGCCGACGGGGCGCTGTTCGCCGCGCTGGCCTGGTGGTGCCTGCGATTGGGCGACCAGCCACACACGGCGGTCGCGGCGATGATCTCCCTGGTGGCCGGGCAGGTGGTGTCGTACCTCAAGGCGCGCGCCGAGGCGAGCGGGTTGTCCGCCCAGGGCGGGCTGGTGGAGCGGGCCGAACGGCTGATCCTTGCGCTGGTGGGCACCGCGCTGGAGGGCCTCGGCCTGGTCGGCGCGCTGGCCGTGGCGCTGTGGCTGCTGTCGGTGGGTTCGCTGATCACGCTCGGCCAGCGGCTGCTCGCGGTCCACCGCTCCGCGCGGGCCCAGACGACCGCCGAGCCCGATGCCGACCGGAAACCGGATCTGGTCGCCGAACCGCGGCCTGACCGGGAACCCGAACCGGACGCCGGCTCGGCCACCCCGGACGACGGGAGCGTGACCCGGTGAGCGGTGAGCTGGCCGGGCGGGTGACCGACCTGGGCTACGCGCTGGGTTGGCGGGCGGTTAGGGCCGCGCCGCCGGGGTTGGCCGCCGGGGTGTTCCGGGCCGGCGCGGACCTGGCCGCCCGGCGGGACGGCCCCGGCCCCCGCCAGCTGCGCGCCAACCTGGCCAGGGTGCTCCGGCACGCCGGGGCCGAGCCCACCGACGCCGAGTTGGCCGCGCTCACCGCCGACGGCTTGCGTTCCTATGCGCGCTACTGGTGCGAGGCGTTCCGGCTGCCCGCGATGGACCCGGTGGCGCTGCACGACGCGGTGGATCCGACGGTGCTCGGGGTGGAGCACCTGGAACGCGCGCTGGCCGGCGGCCGGGGAGTGGTCGCCGCGCTCACCCACAGCGGGAACTGGGACGTGGCCGGTGCCTGGCTGGTGCGGGCGCTGCACCGGCGGGGCGAGCCGGCCACCTTCGTCACGGTGGCCGAGCGGCTGCGCCCGGAGTCGCTCTACCGGCGGTTCGTGGCCTACCGGGAGTCACTCGGCTTCGAGGTGCTGGCGGCCGACGCGGGTGCTCGCACGGTAGCCACGTTGGCCGCCCGGCTGCGCGCCAACCGGGTGGTGTGCCTGGTCGCCGACCGGGAGTTGGGCGCCGGCGGGGTCGAGGTGGACTTCTGCGGCGAGCCGGCCCGGCTGCCCACCGGCCCCGCGCAGTTGGCCCGGCACACCGGCGCCGCGCTGCTGCCCTTCGCCGGCTGGTTCACCCCGGGCGGCTGGGGGCTGCGGTTCCACCCGCCGATCGAGGTGCCGGCCGGACCGGCCGGCCCGGCGGTGCGCGCGGCCACCCAGGAGCTGGCCGATGTGTTCGCCGCGGACCTCGCCGCGCATCCCGCCGACTGGCACATGCTGCAGCCGATCTGGACGGTCGACCGGACGCCGATCGAGGTGGCCAGGTGAACAGCCGCCCACTGAAACAGGGGACCAGTCGTCCGCTGAAGATCGGCATCGTCTGTCCGTACTCGTTCGACGTGCCCGGCGGGGTGCAGACCCACGTGGTGGAGCTGGCCGTGGCGCTGCGCGCGCTCGGGCACCAGGTGGATGTGCTTGCCCCGGGGGAGGTGCTCCGGGACGACGATCCGGAGCTGGCCGCGCTGCCGGACTTCGTCACCCCGGCCGGGCGGGCGCTCGGGGTGCGCTACAACGGCTCGGTGGCCCGGCTGACCTTCGGGCCGGTGGCCTACTCCCGGGTGCGCCGCTGGCTGGCCGAGCACGACTTCGACGTGCTGCACCTGCACGAGCCGATCGCGCCGAGCCTTTCCATGATCGCGCTCGCGGTCGCCCACGGCCCGATCGTGGCCACCTTCCACACCGCGAACCCCCGCTCCCGGGCGCTGACCACCTTCCAGGGCGTGCTGCGGCCGATGCTGGAGAAGATCACCGCCCGGATCGCGGTGTCCCCATTGGCGCGGCGGGTGCAGGTGGAGCACCTGGGCGGAGACGCGGTGGAGATCCCCAACGGGGTGGACGTGGCTCGGTTCGCCGGCGCCCAGCTGTTGCCCGGCTACCCGCGCCCCGGGGTGCGCACGGTCGGCTTCCTGGGTCGGTTCGGCGAGCCCCGCAAGGGGATGGACGTGCTGCTGGACGCGCTGCGCGGGCTGCCGGACGAACGGGTGGCCAGCACCCGGTTGCTGGTGGTCGGGCGCGGTGACGAGGGCGTGTTGCGGCGCCGCGCCGGTGCCCGGCTCGCGGCCAGGATCGACGCTCTGACCTGCGCTGATGATGCGACGAAGGCGTCCGCGCTGCGTTCCATGGATGTCTACTGCGCGCCCAACATCGGCGGGGAGAGTTTCGGCATGGTGCTCACCGAGGCGATGGCGGCCGGCGCCCCGGTTGTGGCCAGCGACCTGGACGCGTTCCGCCGGGTGCTGGACGACGGGCGGGCCGGGGTCTTGGTGCCGACCGACAACCCGGTCGCGCTGGCCGAGGCGTTGGTGGCGCTGCTGGACGACGACGGGCGGCGCGCCGAACTCGCCGCCCAGGGGCGCGCCCGGGTCGCCCGGTGGGACTGGCCGGTGATCGCCGGGTCGGTGCAGCGGGTGTACGAGGCGGCGATCGCGGCTGATCCGCGCCGGCTGGCCGCCGGGGTCGTGGACGCCGGCGAGTCGCCCGGAGTAGCCGAGCTGGACGAGCGGCCGGCGGCGCACTGATGGACCCGTTCGCCCTGCTGCTGAGCTGCCTGCTCGTCGTGGTGGTGCTGCTCGTGGCGGCGTCCTGCCTGCTGCGGGCGAACCGGTTGGACCGGCTGCACGTGCGCACGGACGCGGCCCGGGCAGCCATGCTGGCCGCGCTGGAGCGCCGGGCGGTGGTGGCCAGGGCGGTCGCCCTGCAACGCCGGGACGAACAGCTGCGCGCCACCGCCACCCGCACCGAGCGGGTGCCACCGTCCGAGCGGGAAGCCGCCGAGAACGATCTGAGCCAGCTACTGGGCGGCCTGGACCGCGCCGGCCTGCCCGACCCGCTGCGCGCCGAGCTGGTTGAGGCCGAGCAGCGGGTGATGCTGGCCCGGCGGGTGCACAACGACGCGGTGCGGGACACCCGTGCGCTGCGGTCGCGGCGCCTGGTGCGCTGGCTGCGTCTGGCCGGCAAGGCTCCCGCTCCCAGTTACTTCGAGATCGTGGATCCGGAACCGGAGGCTCTCTCGGAGCTGCCGCCCAGTTCTTCCTGGCCCAGGCCGACGTGGACCGGTTCGACACCGGAGGCCTGATCGACCGGCCGGCGGGCGCTGTGCCAGGGCATCGCTGGGGGAGCGACGAGGAGCTGCGCGGCGGTGCCCGCAGTGGGGTCATCCCGCCCGAGTTCGGGGACCTGCTGGGCGAGCCGAAAGCCAGTCGGTGGGACGGGGTGACCCGGGTAGTCTCGTGAGACGACCTACAATTGGGGGAGCCCCAATCGGGTCACCCACACCAGAGAGGTTGCAGCGTGTCCGCCGAGCAGCGCCCGTCCGATCACTCCGAACCGACTTCCGCGCGGGGATCCCAATTTGGCACGGCGAGGGTCAAGCGCGGCATGGCGGAGATGCTCAAGGGCGGGGTGATCATGGACGTGGTCACGCCGGACCAGGCCAAGATCGCCGAGGACGCCGGCGCGGTGGCCGTGATGGCGCTGGAACGGGTGCCCGCCGACATCCGCGCCCAGGGCGGGGTGGCCCGGATGAGCGACCCGGACATGATCCAGGGCATCGTCGAGGCGGTGTCCATTCCGGTGATGGCCAAGGCTCGGATCGGACATTTTGTCGAGGCGCAAGTACTGCAGTCGCTCGGCGTGGACTACATCGACGAGTCGGAAGTTCTCACTCCGGCCGATGAGGCGCACCACATCGATAAGTGGGCATTCACCGTCCCGTTCGTGTGTGGGGCAACCAATCTGGGTGAAGCACTGCGGCGCATTTCCGAGGGTGCCGCGATGATTCGCTCCAAGGGCGAAGCCGGCACCGGCAACGTCGTTGAGGCGACCCGGCACATGCGCTCGATTCGGGCCGAAATCCGCCGGCTCGGCGGGTTGGACAGCACCGAGCTGTTCGTCGCCGCCAAGGAGCTGCGCGCCCCGGTCGAGTTGGTCGCCGAGGTGGCCGAGGCCGGCAAGCTCCCCGTCGTGCTGTTCACCGCCGGCGGCATCGCAACCCCCGCCGATGCGGCGATGATGATGCAGCTAGGCGCGGAGGGCGTGTTCGTCGGTTCCGGAATTTTCAAGTCCGGTGACCCGGCCCGCCGCGCCGAGGCGATCGTCAAGGCCACCACCTTCCACGATGACCCGGACGTGATCACTAAGGTGTCGCGCGGCCTCGGCGAAGCGATGGTCGGAATCAACCTCAGCGAGCTGCCGGAAAGCCAGCGATACGCCGAACGCGGCTGGTAGGGGGCGGCCTCCGGCCGTTCCTTATCTAGTAACCATCGCGTAGCACGGCAGTACTCTCCGTGCTCGATGGGGCCTACGGGCGTCACGCTCTGCGGTGAATCTTGACTCCTTCGTCACACAACTCACCTATATTTCTGTGAGTAATGAGGCTGACGTTACGGGAGGTGATTCGTGTGACTGCTGTGGCATTTGTGAACTCACACTTTGTCTCGGCCTATTGGCACGAAGCGCACGGCGGCACGGATCACCGGCACATGGGCCGGCCGGGCGCGGTGCGGGCGTGCTGCATGCGGACGCGACCGGGGGAGGGTTCCTGATGCAGGATCGGCAGGCTGCTTGTCTTCGAGCTCGGCGGCGAGAGCTGAGGCGTAACCGTCGAGAGCGGGCCCGAGGCCTTGTCCCCCGGCTGAGTCCGGCCAGCGGCGCGGTGATCCAGCCTCGGCATGCGCTGCTGCTGGCCGGGCTGGTCGGCGCGCTGGTGCTCGGCATGGCCGGCGCCCGGTTCGCCGGAACCAGCGACGCGGGGGCAAACGCCACCGGTCAGCTGGCCGGCGAGGTGAGTACCGCCGCCGTGCATCTCCGGGCGGACGCGCGCTCGGTGGTGCTGGCCGCGAACGACGACTCCGGGGACAACAACACGACGGCGGGTCCGGACGACGGCACGGCACCCGCGGCTACGCCAGACACCGGCCAGGATCCGGCGGCCCAGCCAGATCCCGGATACGTCCCGGCGGCGGCCGCCGCTGGCATCAACCCGGTTCCCGCGCAGTCCACGCCCTCGGTTGCCCCGCCGGTGCCGGCCGCGCCGTCGGTATTGCCACCAGCCCCGATCGCGCCGGGTGCCGCGTTGCCGGCGCCCGCTGGTCTGCCGGCCGCTGTTCCGCCGGCGCCGAGTCTTCCAGCCGTGCCCAGCGGGCTGCCGACACCGCCGGGTGTCCCGGCGCTGCCCGGTGGCGTGCCGGCCGCGGTTCCCCCGCTGCCCGGCGTGCCGGCCACTCCTTCGCTGCCCGGTGGCGTGCCGGCAGCTGTTCCTTCGCTGCCCGGTGGTGTGCCGGCCGCGGTTCCGCCGGTGGCGGGCGCTGCTCCCGCGCTGCCCGGCGCCCCGAGCGGTGCTTCAGCCGCTGCCCCGAGTGCTGCTCCGGCGGTGCCGGGCGGACTGCCGGCGGGTTCTTCTCCGCTGCCGGCCGGTGCGCCCGCGGTGCCCGGTGCGTTGCCGGCCGGCGCCCCGTCGGTTCCCGGTGGGCTGCCTGCCGCGCCAGCCGCGGTGCCTGCCGCGCCCGCTGCTGCTCTGCCTGCTGCTGGTGGGGCGCCAGCCCAGGCTCCGGCTCCCGGAGAGATGCCGCCGCTGCCGGGCGCCCTCCCGGCCGCGCCGGCCGCCGCTGTTCCGCCGGCCCCGGGGGGGCCGGCGGCCGTGGCCGCATCCGGGCCGGCGGGTATGGCGCCGGTGGCGGCGAGCGAGGCTGTGCTGACGGCGGACGCCGACCAGCAGCCGCCCGCGCCGCAGCCACCGGCGCCCGGCCTGCCTTCGCTGCCTGGCGGACTGCCGGTGCCTGGTGGCCTTCCGGCGGCGGTTCCGCCGCTGCCCGGTGGTCTGCCGGTGCCGGGCGGTCTGCCGGCTGGGTTGCCGGCTGGTCTGCCGGTGCCGGGTGGGTTGCCGGCTGGGTTGCCGGTGCCGGGCGGTCTGCCCGCTGGGTTGCCGGCTGGTCTGCCGGTGCCGGGCGGTTTGCCGGCTGGGTTGCCGGCTGGGTTGCCGGTGCCGGGCGGTCTGCCCGCTGGGTTGCCGGCTGGTCTGCCGGTGCCGGGTGGGTTGCCGGCTGGTCTGCCGGTGCCTGGAGGTTTGCCGGCTGGGCTGCCCGCGGCGGGAGGTCTTCCGGTGCCTGGCGGGTTGCCGGCGGCGGTGCCGGGTGGTCTACCCGTGCCCGGTGGTTTGCCGGCGGCGGGTGCTCTGCCGGCGGCGGTGCCGGGTGGTCTTCCGGCCGCGGGTGGCTTGCCAGCGGCGGGTGGTCTCCCGGTGCCTGGTGGCTCGCCAGCTGCCCCGGCGGCGCCCGGTGGTACGCCTGCTGCCCCGGCGGCGGCCGGTGGACTGCCGGCTGCTCCGGCTGCTCCGGCGGCCGCGGCGGCTGTCCCGCAGGGAACGTGAGGACCAGCGCCTTCTAGTGACGCGCGCCGACGGCGCGGGCCCGCTCTCCTTGGGCTCGCGCCGTCGGTGTGCTCAGACGTATTCCATCACCAACACTCCGGCGCTGCCGCTGGCCAGCGCGGTGTAGCTGTGCGGAACGTCGCCGGGGAAGCACGCGTAGTCGCCGACGTCCAGTTCGAC
Organism: Pseudonocardia sp.; assembly: GCA_036402515.1. Classification (GTDB taxonomy): domain Bacteria; phylum Actinomycetota; class Actinomycetes; order Mycobacteriales; family Pseudonocardiaceae; genus Pseudonocardia. Next base: position 94,911 of record DASWST010000001.1, on the reverse strand, counting down.
CTCCTCGTTCACCGGTCCACAACGCACCCGTCCAGCGGTGATCACCAGGTGCTCCACCGTGCCAGGGATGTGCGACTCGGCCACCCGGGCGGCGCCAGGCTCGAGGGCGATCACGTGCAGATCGCGGCGTGCGCCGGGCGGACAGGTGGACAGCACGGTCGCGGCGAACGGCGCCTCGAGGGACGGAATGGCCGGGCCGGTGCCAGCCCTGATCACCCGGATCGGCGCCGGCTGCGGATCGACCACCCGGCTGAACGGCACCCCGAGGGCCACCGCCAGCGCCCATAGCGTCTCCACGCTGGGGTTGCCGTTTCCGCCCTCCAACTGGGACAGCGTGGACTTGGCGATGCCCGCCCGCCTGGCCAGCTCGGTGAGCGAGAGACCGGCGCGGTCGCGTTCGCGGCGCAGCGCTCGGGCAATCAGGGGAATCGGGTCTGTTCGTTCCACTGGACCTTCTGTTCGACTTGACGAACGACGGTTGCCATGTTCAGCATAGGGGACTATGTGTTCGATATGGCGAACGGTACCCGTTCAGTACCTCCGTGACGCGGCCGCGCTGGGGGCTGCCATGGTGGTGGTCGGGGCATCCTTCGGCGCGCTCGCGGTGTCCGCCGGGCTGTCCACGTTGACCGCGGTGGCGATGTCTCTGCTGGTCTTCGCGGGTGGCTCCCAGTTCCTTGCGGTGGCGATCGTGGCCGCCGGGGGAGCACCCGTGGCGGCAGTGCTGGGCGGCTTGCTGCTGAACGCCCGCCACCTGCCGTTCGGACTGGCCGTCGCCCACGTGGTCGGCCGGTCGTGGCCGGCCAGGATTATCGGCGCGCACGTGATGGTCGACGAGGTGGTGGCGTTCGCCAGGAGCGCCGACCCGCGCCGGGCTCGCCAGGCGTACTGGCTGCTCGGTGCCGCCATGTTCACCACCTGGAACCTGGGCACCGTGCTCGGCGCGTGGGCGGGCGCCCTGCTGCCGGACCCGGACCGGCTCGGGGTGGACGCCGCGTTCCCCGCCGCGCTCTTCGCCCTGCTGCTGCCGACCGTGCGGGGTGCCGCCACCATCCGGGCCACCGTGGCCGGCGCGGGGCTCGCGCTCGCGGTCACCCCGTTTGTACCGGCCGGGTTGCCGGTGCTGATCGGGCTGCTCGGGCTGGTCGCCGCCGGCCGGTTGACCAAGGTCCCGGCATGACGGTGTGGGCGGTCGGCGCCCTGGCGTTGGGTACCTACCTGATCCGGCTGTCCGGGCTGTTGCTGCGTGGCCGGCTCACCGTGCCGGACCGGACGCGCCGGCTGCTCGACCTGGCGGCCACGGTGCTGATCGCCGCGCTGGTGGCCACCGCCGCGCTCACCCAGGGGGACGGCTTCTCCGGGTGGGCCCGGCCGGCCGGCGTGGCGCTCGGCGCGTTGGCCGCCTGGCGCAGGTTGCCGCTGGTCGTGGTGGTACTGGTGGCCGCCGGCGGCACCGCGGCACTGCGCCTGGCCGGCGTACCCTGACCCGCGCCGGGTGGTCAGTTGAGCAGGAGGGCGAGCGTCGGGACCGCGACCAGAGCCAGCGCCGCCAGCCGGGTCGCCGCGCGGGCTGTCCGCGAGGGCCGGTCCGGGCACTGGCCCAGCCGGTCCAGCCGGCCGCCCACCGCGGCGGAGAACGAGGTCAGCGTGGCTCGCTCGGAGACCCCGCTGGCGCCGCCGACCCGACGCAGGGCGCCGGCCAGCGCGAGTTGACCGGCGCTGGCCCTGGCCACGTCGTCGGCGCGCATCTCCACCAGCGCGGCCACCGCAAGCTGGGCGCGCGCCATGCCGGGCACCCACGGCGCGGTGGCACCCCAGGCGACAAACGGCAGCACCACCAGGTCGTGGCGTTCCCGTAGGTGGGCGCGCTCGTGGGCGAGCACGGCGGCCAGCTCGCCGGCGGACAGCGCGGCCAGCGCGCCCTCGCTGACCACCAGTCGGGAGCGCAGCCCGGGCAGGCAGTAGGCCACCGGCAGCGGGTGGGCCAGTACTCGCGCGCCGGCCATCGCCGGCCACGGGGTGGCCAGCACGTCGAGCAGGTCGCGGTGTCGGCGGCGGGCCCGCAGGGTGCGCGCGGTGGCCAGGCCGAGGACGCCGAGCAGTCGGGCGGCCAGCGCGAGGGTGGCGGCCAGCGCGAGCAGCTGCCACGCGCCGAGCCCGGGCGGCCACTCGCGGCGGCTCGCCTGCCCGGCCAGCGCACCCACCGCGGCCGGCAGCGAGTCGCCCAGCGGCGCCAGCCCGAAGGTCAGGCCGGCGCCGAGCAGCGCCAACCCGCCGGCCAGTCCGACCGCCTGCCAGAGCAGCAGGGCTCCGGTCGGGTCGCGGTTCGGCCAGCGCGCGGCGGCCAATGCCCGGCTGACCGGCTCGGCCAGCAGCACGCCCAGCGCCAGCAGTGCGACCGAGGCGGGGATCACGGCAGGATCACCGAAGGAGGTCGCGCAGCGCGGCCTGTTCCTCCGGCGGCATCCCGCCGAGGAAGCGGACCAGCACGGCACCCCGGTCCGGCGCGCCCTCCAGTGCGTCGCGCATCAACGCGGCGATGTGGTCCTCCCGGGTACCAGAGGCGTGGTAACGGTGCGCCCGGCCGTCCTTCGCGCGGCTGACCAGGCCCTTGCGTTCCAGTCGGCCGAGCACGGTGAGCACCGTGGTGGTGGCCAACTCGCGCGCGGACAGCGCGTCCTGCACGTCGCGTGCGGTGCACGGCTCCGGCGCCGCCCACAGCACGTCCATGACCGCGCGCTCCAGCTCCCCCAGGCTCGCCATCACACTCCCCACTCGCGTCCGTGACTGGCGTCATTCTACAAGAAGTAGAACTTCTACCGGCTGTAGAAGTAAGCTGAGGTCATGATCGACGACCTGACCGCCGCCCGGGAACAGATGGAACTCTCGCTGAGCTTCCACATCGTGTTCGCCGTACTCGGGGTCGGCATGCCGTGGTTGATGCTGTACGCCGAGTGGCGCGGGCTGCGCACCGGTGACGAGCGCTGGACGGCGTTGGCCCGGCGCTGGTCCAAAGCGGTGGCGGTGCTCTTCGCGGTCGGCGCGGTGTCCGGCACCGTGCTGTCCCTCGAGTTCGGCCTGCTCTGGCCCACGTTCATGGCCCGCTTCGGCTCGGCCATCGGCTTGTCCTTCACCCTGGAGTCGTTCGCGTTCTTCGTCGAGGCGATCTTCCTCGCCCTGTATCTCTACGGCTGGAAGCGGCTCGCGCCGAAGATCCACCTGCTCTGCGCGATCCCGGTGGCCGTCGGTGGGATGGCCTCCGCGTTGTTCGTCACCACGGCGAACGCCTGGATGAACGGCCCGGTGGGTCTGGTGGCCGGCCCGAATGGCGGCCTGGTGGCTACCCAGCCGCTGGGACCGTTCCTGGCACCCACGGCCGGAGCGCAGATGGTGCACATGGGCCTGGCCGCGCTGATGTGCACCGGCCTGGCGGTGGCGGCGGTGTATGCGGTGGCCATGCTCCGCAACCCGGCCAAGCGGGACGGCTACCACCGCCGCGGGCTGGCCGCCGGCGCGGTCCTGGGGCTGGCCACCGCGCCGCTGCAGGTGCTGGTCGGGGACTGGGCGACCCGGGCGGTCGCGCAGGCGCAGCCGGCCAAGTTCGCCGCCATGGAGAACGTGTCCCGGACGGTGGCCGGCGCGCCGTTCCACGCCGGGCCGTTCGAGATCCCCAACGCGCTGTCGCTGCTGCTCTACTTCGACCCGCACGCCACCGTGGTCGGCATGGACGCCATTCCCCCGCCGGACCGCCCCCCGATGCCCGTGGTTCACGCGTCCTTCCAGGTCATGATCGCTATCGGCACGGCGCTGGTGGCGTTGGCCGGGTGGGCGCTGTGGCTCTACCTGCGGCACCGGCGCGCCGGCCGGCCCCACCCAGTGCGGCGGCGCGGCTTCCTGCTGGCCATGGCCGCGGCCGGCCCGGCGCCGTTCGTCGCGCTGCTGGCCGGGTGGATCGTCACCGAGGTCGGCCGCCAGCCCTGGATCGTCTACCGGGTGATGCGGGTGCCCGAGGCACTCACCACCCAGACCGGGCTGGCCACCTACCTCTACGTCACCGCGGCGGTCTACCTGGTGCTCGCCGTCGCCCTGGTGGCCATCCTGCGCCGCATCGCCCACGGCCCCACCCCCGCCGACCCCGTGCCCACCCCGCCCACTCGAGACGAGGTACCCGCATGAATAACCGCAGGTCAAACCCTGTGAGTGGTAAGCGTTGCTATAGCAACGCTTCCCACTCACGGGTCCTGAGCAGGGGCGGAGCGGGGATGTGAGCGCGGTGGATGGGTTGGCGGTGGTGATTTTTCTGGGGTTGGCCGCGTATACCGTGCTGGGCGGGGCCGACTTCGGTGCCGGGTTGTGGGATCTGAGCCGCAACCGGGCGCAGCGCGACCTGGTGGTGCGGGCCATGGCGCCGGTGTGGGAGGCCAACCACGTATGGCTGATCTTCGTGGTGATCACCCTGTTCACCGGGTTCCCCGGGGCGTTCGGGGTGCTGTCCCGGGCGTTGGTGGCGCCGGTGTCGGTGGCGCTGCTGGGCATCGTGCTGCGCGGGGCGGCGTTCGTGTTCCGCCAGTACGGCGCGCCGGACGGGGGCCCGCCGGTACGCGGCACCGCGCTGTGGGGGCGGGTGTTCGCGATCTCCTCGCTGCTCACCCCGTTCGCCTTCGGCACCGCCGCCGGGGCGCTGGCCTCCGGCACGCTGCACCCGGACGGCTCGGCCGGACTGTGGCGGCCGTACCTCGCGCCGCTGCCACTGCTGGCCGGGGTGCTCGCGGTGGTCTGCTGCGGCTACCTCGCGGCGGTGTACCTGAGTCGGGACGCCGAGCGGATGGGCTCGCCGGAACTGGTCGGTCGATTCCGCCGCCGGGCCCTGGCCACCGGCGTGCTGGCCGGTGGACTGGCACTGGCCGCGCTGCCGCTGCTGCCCCCGGAACTGGGCGGGCAGCTGCTCGGGGTGGGACTGCCGGCGGTGCTCGCCTCGGCGGTCAGCGGCGTCCTCGGACTGGTCCTGCTCTGGCGCCGTAGGCACGCGCTGGCCAGGGTCGCGGCGGCGGGCGCGCCGGCCGGGCTGCTCGCCGGCTGGGCGCTCGGGCTCTACCCGTGGGTGCTGCCCGGGCGGGTGCTGCTGGCCGAGTCGGCCGCGCCGCCGGTGATCGCCGGCCCGGTGCTGGTCGTGCTGCTCGCCGGCCTGGCGATCGTCGCCCCGTGCTACGTGTTCATGCTGCGGGCCCTGCGCACCCAGCCCGACCAGCCCTGACGGGCGAGCCTCGCCCGGGCGGCGGGCGCTGTGCCCGCCGCCCACCCATCGTCGGCAGAGGACGTGCGCGGTCAGCCGCGGACGTGCTCGGGCGCCGGGTCGTACCGGGCGAACTGGCGGGTGAACACCGAGGTGCCGGAGGTCATCGCGCGCAGGTCCACCGCGTAGCGCAGCAGCTCGGCGGCCGGTACCTCGGCGCGCACCACGGTGCGGCCCGAGACGCCGGTTGCCCCGGTCACCGAGTCGTCCACGTCGGTACCCAGCACCCGGCCCCGGCGGGAGGACAGGTCGCCCAGCACGGTGCCCAGGTGCTCGTCCGGGATCCGCACGGTGACCGTGTCGACCGGTTCCAGCAGCACCGCGCCGCACGCGGCGGCCGCTTCCCGCAGGGCTATCGCGCCGGCCGTCTGGAACGCCGCGTCCGAGGAGTCCACGCTGTGCGCCTTACCGTCGACCAGGGTGAACCGGATGTCCACCATCGGGCAGCCGTCGGTCAACCCGCGCTCCATCTGCGCCCGCACCCCCTTCTCCACGCTGGGGATGTACTGGGTGGGTACCGAGCCGCCGACCACCTTGGACACGAACTCGAACCCGGAGCCCCGGGGCAGCGGCTCCACCTCCACGTGCACCACGGCGAACTGGCCGTGCCCGCCGGACTGCTTGACATGCCGCCCGGTGGCCTTGCCCGGCTTGGCCAGGGTCTGCCGCATGGCCACCCGGACCGGCTCGGTGTCCACCTCGGCGCCGCCGGCGCGCAGCCGGGACAGCACCACGTCGGCGTGTGCCTCGCCCATGCACCAGAGCACCGTCTGGTGGGTCTCCTGGTTGCGCTCCAGGTGCAGTGTCGGGTCCGAGGCCACCAGCCGCGCCAGCGTCTTGACCAGCGCGTCCTCATCACCTCGGGTGCGTGCGATGACCGCGACCGGGAGCAGCGGCTGAGGCAGCTCCCAGGGGGCCAGCAGCAGCGGGTGGTCGCTGGCGGAGACGGTGTCGCCGGTCTCCGCGGAGCCGAGTTTGGTGAGCGCGCAGATGTCGCCGGCCACGCAGCTGGACACCTCGCGCAGGCTCGCGCCGAGTGGGGAGTACACGTGTGCCAGCCGCTCGTCGCCGTCGTGGCTGTGCTCCTCGGTGCCAGCTGAGCCGGGCGTGCCAGTCGAGCCGGCCGTGCCGCCGTTGCCGTTGCCGTTGCCGGGGGTCCAGCCGTGCCCGGACACGTGCACCGTGCGCTCCGGGCGCAGCGTGCCGGAGAACACCCGGACCAGCGACACCCGTCCCACGTAGGCGTCGGCGGAGGTGCGCACCACCTCGGCGGCCAGCGGGCCGGCCGGGTCGGCGGACAGCGGCGGGTGCGCGGCGCCGTCCACGCCGGTCACCGAGGGAAGCGGATGTTCCACCGGGGAGGGGAAGCCACCCACGATCAGCTCCAGCAGCTCGGGCAGACCCGTGCCGGAGGATGCGCAGACCGGTACCACCGGGTGGAAGCTGCCCCGGCTGACCGCCTTCTCCAGATCGGTGATCAGGGTGGTTGTGTCGATCTCCTCGCCTTCCAGGTACCGCTCCATGAGGGACTCGTCTTCGCTCTCCGCGATGATTCCCTCGATCAGCTCGTTGCGGGCCTCCTCGGCGTCTTCGGGCCCGTCGTCGACCGGCTGGCCGCCGACCGTCCGGGACAGCAGCCCGTAGAGCCCGGAGAGGTGGCCGCCCTCGCGCATCGGCAGATACAGCGGGAGCACCCCGGCGCCGAACGCGGTCTGGCAGCCGTCGATCTCCGCCTCCAGCTCGGCGCGCTGGTGGTCGCACCGGGCCACCACGACCGCCCGCGGCATGCCCACCGCCGCGCATTCCTCCCACAGCGCGACGGTGGCCGCGTCGATCCCGCCGTCGGCCCCCTCCGCCGCGCTGACCACGAACAACGCCGCATCCGCCGCGCGCAGCCCGGCCCGCACCTCACCGACAAAGTCTCCGTACCCGGGAGTGTCCACCAGGTTGATCTTGATGTTCTGGTGCCGGAGTGGGGCGACCGAGAGCGCGACCGACCGCTGTTGGCGGACGGCGGCTGGGTCGTGGTCACAGATGGTGCTGCCGTCGCCGACGGTGCCGGCTCTCGGGATCACGCCGGCCGCCGCGAGCAGGGCTTCGACCAGAGTGGTCTTCCCGGATCCGGACGGCCCGACCAGTACCACGTTGCGAATCGCGGTCGGATCTTCTGCCACGATCGCCCCGGCTCCCTGGCCGGCGTCAGCTCTGACTGCCACGTGAACCACCTCCGTCTAACCTGCTCGTAACCTGGACGACTTGTGTTCGATCTCACACCCGATGACCGGCTCAAACAAGGGTTCTGACTGGACTGGAACGGTTGATCAGGCGGTCCGGTGGTGGCCCCTCGACCTCACCTACCCTGGGTAGCGTGACGACCGTTGGCGTGCTCGCCCTGCAGGGCGACGTTCGGGAACATCTGGCCGCGCTCACCGCATGCGGGGTGCGCGCGGTACCCGTGCGCCGCGCCAGCGAGTTGGACGCGGTGGATGCCCTGGTGCTGCCGGGCGGCGAGTCGACCACAATGAGCCGGCTGCTGGAGACCTTCGAGCTGCTGGAACCGGTGCGCGCCCGGATCGCCGGCGGGATGCCCACGTATGGCTCCTGCGCGGGGATGATCCTGCTGGCCTGCCAAGTGCTGGATGGCCGCCCCGACCAGCGCCAACTCGGCGGGCTGGACGTGGTGGTGCGGCGCAACGCGTTCGGTCGGCAGGTGGATTCCTTCGAGACCGACCTGAACCTGGCCGGGGTGGACGGCGGCCCGGTGCACGCGGTGTTCATCCGCGCCCCGTGGGTGGAATCGGCCGGCCCGGACGTGGAGGTGCTGGCCACCGTGCCACGCGGACCGGACGCGGGCGCGGCCGAGGGTAGGATCGTCGCGGTTCGGCAGGGGATGGTGCTGGCTACCGCGTTCCATCCCGAGCTGACCGGTGACGGGCGGGTGCACCGCCTGTTCTGCGACCTGGTCCGCGGCGGCGACCGGCCTTATTCGACGGTCGGCTAGCCCCGGACGAGCACAACGCGGGCGCCGAGCCTGTCGCGAGGCGCCCGGAGAACGCCGCGGAAGGGGCAACATGAGCGGTCATTCAAAATGGGCGACCACGAAGCACAAGAAGGCCGCCATCGACGCCAAACGCGGCAAGATGTTCGCCAAGCTGATCAAGAACGTCGAGGTGGCGGCGCGCAACGGCGGGGGAGACCCGGCGGGTAACCCGACGCTCTACGACGCGATCCAGAAAGCCAAGAAGAGCTCGGTCCCGAACGACAACATCGACCGCGCGGTCAAGCGCGGCTCCGGGGCGGACGGCTCCGGCGCGGACTACCAGTCGATCACCTACGAGGGCTACGGCCCGAACGGCGTGGCCGTGCTGGTGGAGTGCCTCACCGACAACCGCAACCGGGCGGCCTCCGAGGTGCGCACCGCGATGACCCGCAACGGCGGCGCGATGGCCGACCCCGGTTCGGTGTCCTACCTGTTCAACCGCAAGGGCGTGGTGATCGTGCCCAGGGGCGGCGACAACAGCAAAGCTGCCGACGAGGACGACGTCCTGATCGCCGTGCTGGATGCCGGCGCGGAGGAGGTCAACGACCTGGGCGACAGCTTCGAGGTGGTCTCCGAGGCAACCGACCTGGTCGCGGTGCGGACCGCGCTGCAGGATGCCGGCATCGACTACGACTCGGCCGACCTGACCTTCCTGCCCTCGGTGTCGGTGCCGCTGGACGCGGACACGGCGCGCAAGGTGTTCAAACTCATCGATGCACTGGAAGACAGCGACGATGTGCAGAACGTGTACGCGAACTTCGACGTCTCCGACGAGGTGCTGGCCGAGGTCGACTCCTAGCCCGTTTCCCGCGGGCCACGGCGTCGGGCCACTTGTCGTTGGAACTTGACGCGACAAGTGGCTCTTGTCGTTGGAGTTAGACACGACACGTCGCGCTGGTCAGTAGCCGCAGGGCAGCACGACGCTCCTGCTTGCCATGAACCGCACATAGGGCTTGTCGCCTTCGATGGAGGTGCTGATCGCGGTGCCTTGGAACGTGTGCCGATCGGTGGAGTTCTTGCACCTGATGTACGTGCTCCGGTTGAACAGGTCTGCCTTGTTGGTGGCCTTGACCACCGTCTTGAACACCGGCTTTCCGTCAGCCAGCAACGTCAAGGACAGATCCTGCGCCGGCACGGGCGCTCCACATCGCGCCTTCGCAACGACCTTGACGGCGCGCGGAACGCTGGGCGCCGGGTGCGGGTCGGTGACGTACTCGATGACGCAGCCCGCCGGGGAGACCGCCGCCTGAGCCGGCAACTCGGCCGCCGGGTGATGCTTGGCGGTCGCGGCGTCGGCCGTTCCCACGCTCACTAGCGCTGTGCCCAGCGTCAGGGCCAGGGTGGTGGTCAGTATCCGGAGCCGGTCAGTCGTTGAGCCGAGGCGCGGCATTGTTCTCCCAGGTAGTTGCGCCGAGCAAAATCGCTCGGAGCGGTCGGGAGCGAGACTTCCAGGCCTGGCGTCTACCGGTGGCCGCATTGATGCACGCGGTTCGCGATCGTGAACGCCTGGCCCGTCAATTTGCGCAAAGTGGGTCAGCGGGTGGTACCCGTCGCCGTCGGCTACTCCTAATCTTGCGCACACTGCTCGGCAGGCGGATCACTCCGTTCCGGGCAGCGGCCGCGCAAAGCGGCATCCCAACTCTCGACGAGGAGATCGTGGTGCAGCGGTCCAGCGTTCTGGTGAGGCTGGTGGCAGTGGGTGCGGTGGCTGCGGCTCTGTTCGCCGCGGGGTGTAGCACGGAGCGCACCGGCGGCGGGGGTCCGGCCGGCGGCGGCACGGGCCCGGTCAAGATCGGCCTGGTGACCAAGACCGATACGAATCCCTACTTCGTCACCCTGCGTGATGCGGCCAAGTCGGCCGCCGACCAGCAGGGCGCCCAGCTCATCGCGCTGGCCGGCAAGTTCGACGGAGACAACGAGGGCCAGGTGGCCGCGATCGAGAACCTCGTCCAGCAGGGCGTCAAGGGCATCCTGATCACGCCGAGCAACTCCGGCGGGATCATCGCCGCGCTGCAGCAGGCGAAGAGCCGGGGCATCACGGTGATAGCGCTGGACACCGAGACCGACCCCAAGGACGCGGTGGATGCGACCTGGGCCACGGACAACACCGACGCCGGTCGCAAGCAGGGCGCCTATGTCAAGGCCATGCTGAACGGCACCGCGCCCAAGCTGCTGATGGTGGACGGCACGGCGGGTGCGGCGGTGGACACCCAGCGGCACAACGGCTTCCTCGAGGGAATCGGCCTGCAGAACGGTGCCCCACAGATCGTCGGGTCGGCCAACGCCAACGGTGACCAGAACCTCGCCCAGCAGGCCACCGAGAACCTGCTGCAGCGCTCCACCGACGTGAACTCGGTCTACACGATCAACGAGCCGACCGCGCGAGGTGTCTTCGTTGCGATGGCCGCCAAGAACCTGACCGGCAAGGTTGCCTTGGGGTCGATCGACGGCGGCTGTCAGGCCATGGACGACCTGAAGAGCGGCAAGTACGCCGCCACCGTGATGCAATTCCCGAAGAAGATGGCCCAGGACGGGGTGAACGCGGTGGTGGCGTTCGCCAAGAACGGCACCAAGCCGTCCGGTTTCCATGACACCGGGTCCCAGCTCATCACCGACAAGCCGCTGGGTGGGCTGGAGTCGAAGGACACCGGCTGGGGCCGGCAGAACTGCTGGGGCTGATCACCGTGCCGAACGGAGTCAAGGTGGGCGAGGAGGCGGCGCCGGCGCCAGCAACGACCGGTCGCCGGCGCCAGATCGAGATCTCCGAGCTGGTGCTGCGCTACCCGGCGCTCGGGCCGACCTGCGCGCTGGTGCTGGCCGTGGTGATCTTCTCGGTGGCCACCAACACGTTCCTCAGCCTGGACAACTTCAGCCTGGTGGTGGAGCAGTCGCTGGTGGTCGGCACGCTGGCGCTGGGCCAGACGCTGATCATCCTGAGCGCCGGCATCGACCTGGCCAACGGCGCGATCATGGTGTTCGGCACGCTGCTGATGGCCAAGCTGGCGGGCGCAAGTGGATTCGGCGCGCTGCTGGCCGGGATCGTCCTGTGCATGGCGCTCGGCGCGATCTCCGGTGGGCTGGTCACCTCGCTGCGGCTGCCGCCGTTCATCGTCACTCTCGGCATGCTGACCGTGGTGGCCGCCTCGTCGCGGATCTTCGCGGCCGGGCAGAGCTTCCCGGTCAACAACGGCCTGCTCACCGTGCTGGGCCAGCGGTTCTACTTGTTCGGCCGGATCGAGGTCACCGCCGGCATGCTGCTCGCGGTGGTCATGTATGCGTTGGTCTGGTACTCGCTGAGCCGCACCGGGTGGGGCCGGCACGTGTACGCGCTGGGCAACGACGCGGAGGCCGCCCGGCTGACCGGTATCCACGTCAACCGGACGCTGTTCAGCGTGTACCTGCTGGCCGGGATCATCTACGGGTTCGCCGCCTGGCAGGCCATCGGGCGGATCCCGAACGCCGACCCGAACGCGTACCAGACCGGCAACCTGGACAGCATCACCGCTGTGGTGATCGGCGGCACCAGCCTCTTCGGCGGCCGGGGCGGGGTGCTCGGCACGCTGGTCGGCGCGCTGATCGTGAGCGTGCTGCGCAGCGGGCTCACCCAGGCTGGGATCGACGAGCTCTACCAGGACGTCGCCACCGGTCTGCTGGTCATCGCGGCGGTGGCACTGGACCAACTGGCCCGCAGGAGGTCGCGGTGAGCACGCAAATCGAGCCGGCCCCCGCCGAGCCCGAGGCCACCCCGGACGTGGTGCTCCAGGCCGACGGCCTGGTCAAGCGGTACGGCCATGTCACCGCGATGGACGGCGCCGACTTCGACCTGCGCCGGGGCGAGGTGCTCGCGGTGATCGGCGACAACGGCGCCGGCAAGTCGACAATGATCAAGGCGCTGTGCGGGGCGGTGATCCCGGACGAGGGCACCATCTGGCTGGACGGCAAGGAGATCCATTTCCACTCGCCGCTGGACGCCAGGCAGGCCGGCATCGAGACGGTCTACCAGACGCTGGCGGTGGCCCCGGCGATGGACATCGCCGGCAACCTCTTCCTGGGTCGCGAGGAGCGCAAGAAGGGACTGGTCGGCCAGCTCTTCCGGACACTGGACCACAAGCGCATGCGGCAGGAGGCGAAGCGCCAGCTGGATGCGTTAGGGGTAGCCACCGTCCAGGACATCCGCCAGCTGGTGGAAACCCTCTCCGGTGGTCAGCGCCAGGCCGTCGCGGTGGCCAGGGCGGCGATGTTCGCCCGCAAGCTGGCGATCATGGACGAGCCAACTGCCGCGCTCGGTGTGCGGGAGTCCGGGATGGTGCTCGATCTGATCCGGCGGATCCGGGACAACGGGCTGCCGGTGGTGCTGATCAGCCACAACATGCCGCACGTGTTCGAGATCGCGGACCGGATCCACGTCCACCGGCTGGGCAAGCGGGTTGCCGTGGTCAAGCCGGACGACTACGCGATGAACGAGGTGGTGGCGCTGATGACCGGCGCGCTGCGGTTGACCGCGAGCGGTGAACTGGTCGACCAGAAGGACGGCAACCCTCGGAACGGCGGGTGAGCGCGGCGCGCCGAGGCACTGTGCTGTGCGTGGGGCTGACCACGCTGGACGTGGTGCACCATGTCACCGAGCCGCCGCGTTGGGGAAGCAAGGAGCGCAGCGTCGGCGGGGAGCTGCTGGCCGGCGGACCGGCGGCGAACGCGGCGGTCACCGCCGCCCGGCTGCTCGGCTCCGCCCGGCTGCTGTCCGCGATCGGCACCCGCCCCGCCGCCGCTCCCGCGCGCGCTGACCTGGCTGCCCACCAGGTGGACGTGATCGACCTGGCCCCGGACGGCTGGGAGCTGCCGGTGGCCAGCGCGCTGGTCGACGTGCGGACCGGGGAGCGCACCGTGGTCTCACCCGGCGCGCTGGGCTCGCGGGGTGTCGACGGCGCCCAGTACTCGCTGGACGGGCTGCTGGACGGGGTCGGGGTGGTGCTGCTGGACGGTCACCACCCGGCGCTGGCCGCCCGGGTGGTTGCCGAGGCGGCGCGCGCCGACGTCCCGGTGGTGCTGGACGCGGGCAGCTGGAAGGACGAGCTGGACCCGGTGCTGCCCAGGGTCGGGTTGGCCGCCTGCTCGGCCGACCTGCGTCCACCCGGAGGGCGCCGCGCCGGTGACGATCCGCTCGGCGTGGCCACCGTGCTGCACCGGCGCGGGGTGCCCACGGTGCTGGTCACCGACGGTCCTGCGCCGGTGGTGTGGAGCACCATGGACGGCGCGCGCGGCACCGTGAGGGTTCCGGTGGTGAAGGCGGTGGACACCCTCGGCGCCGGTGACGTCTTCCACGGCGCGCTGGCCGCCGCGCTCGCCGTGCACGCCGCTGACCTGCCCGGATGTATCGACCTGGCGGCTCAGGTGGCCGCCGTTAGGTGCTCCCGGCTGGGCTCCCGGGCCTGGCTGGAGGACCCGGCGCTGGCGTCGGTAGCGGCCCGGCTGCGGCCGGCTGCCGCCGCTGGCCGCGGCAGGGGAGCGGCGCGGTGAGCGAGGCCGGGCTGATCACCGAGGAGCAGCTGGACCGCGCGATGCGGTTGGCCGGGCGGGGGCGGGCGCTGCTGGGCATCGTCGGTCAGCCGGGGTCGGGCAAGTCCACGCTGTCCGCCGCGTTGCTGGCCGCGCTGGACGAGCGCGGGGTGCGTATCGCGCTGGTCGGCATGGACGGCTTCCACATCGCGCACCGGGCGCTCACCGAGCTCGGGCTGGTGGAGATCAAGGGCGCGCCGAGCACGTTCGACGCGGCCGGCTACGTGGCGCTGCTGCGTCGGCTGCGCGATCCGGCCGAGGAGCTGGTCTGGGCGCCGGAGTTCCGCCGGGAGATCGAGGACGCCATCCAGTCCGCCGTCCCGGTCCGCGCGGACGTCCAGCTGGTCATCACCGAGGGCAACTACCTGCTGGTGGACGGCCCGTGGCGGCCGGTTCGGGATCTGCTCGACGAGGTCTGGTACGTGGATGTGCCGGAAGACCTGCGCCGGCAGAGGCTGGCCGCGCGGCACGAGTTCTACGGCCGTACCCCCGAGCAGGCCTGGGAACGCACCCTCGGCTCCGACGAACGCAACGCCCGCACGGTGGCCGCCACCAAAGGCCTAGCCGACCTGATCGTGACCCTGTAGCCCCGGACCCGCCCACACAGCCCGCGGCATGCTCACACAGCGGCCCAACGCGCTGTGTCGAGCCACGCGTGCTGTGCGAGTAGTGGAATCGGCTCGCCTGCGCGGCGGCTGGTTGTTCGGCGGTTGCCATCGGTACTGGGCTCGGAGTCGAGCGGCTCCCTGTTGCCGAACTCGCTCGGGCGCCCGCGGCCGACCCGAGCTGTCGGCGCGTCGGTGGGGGTGGGGGCGGAGACCCCCGGTAGCCTCTGCTCGAACAGGTGTTCGTGGGAGGGAGCAGGCCCCGTGCGGGTGCTCGGCGTCGACCCCGGGCTGACCCGGTGCGGCCTTGGCGTGGTGGACGGCACCGGCGGCCGGCAGGTGCGCTGTGTGACCTACGGGGTGATCCGCACCCCGCCCGATGACGAGGTGTCCCGACGGCTGCTGCGGGTGGCCGACGGGGTGCGCGAGGCGATCGCCGAGCACCGACCGGATGTGGTGGCCGTGGAGCGGGTGTTCAGCCAGACCAACGTGCGCACGGTGATGGGTACCGCGCAGGCCAGTGGGGTGGTCGCGCTGGTCGCCGCACAGGCCGGGCTGCGCGTGGTGTTCCATACCCCGAGCGAGGTGAAGGCGGCCGTCACCGGGTCCGGGCTGGCCGGCAAGGAACAGGTCACCGCAATGGTCACCAGGCTGCTCGGGCTGGTCGACAAGCCGAGGCCGGCGGACGCGGCGGACGCCCTCGCGCTGGCCATCTGTCACTGCTGGCGGGGGCCAATGCTCGAACGAATGGCCGAGGCGAAGGCCACCTCGGAGCGACAGGCCCGGGCGCACCGGGCCCGGCTGGCCGAGGCTGTGACGAAGGGTAAGTGATCACGTGATTTCTTCGGTGCGCGGTCCGGTGCTGGCCATCGGGCTGGATCACGCGGTGGTGGAGGTCGGCGGGGTGGGGCTCGCGGTGCATGCCACCCCCGGCACGCTGGCCACCCTGCGCCGCGGCGAGGAGGCCCGGCTGGCCACCGCCCTGGTGGTCCGGGAGGACTCGTTGACCCTCTACGGGTTCGCCGACGCCGAGGCCAGCGGCCTGTTCGGCCTGCTGCAGACGGTGACCGGGGTCGGCCCCCGGCTCGCGCTGAGCATCCTCGCCGTGCTGGAGCCCGAGGCGCTCTGCCGGGCGCTGGCCGACGGCGACACGGCCGCGCTGAAGCGGGTGCCGGGGGTCGGGCTGAAGAGCGCCGAGCGGCTGGTGCTGGAGCTGCGGGACAAGGCGGCCTCGGTGGCCAGGGTGCCGGTTGGCGTCGGTGCCACCGCAGCGGCACCCAGCGGCCGGGACCACGTGGTGGAGGCCCTGGTCGGGCTGGGGTTCCCGGCGAAGCAGGCCGAGCAGGCGGTGGATGCGGTGCTCACCGAGAACGGCTCGGGGAACGGCTCGGGAAACGGCTCGGGGAACGGCGCGGCTCACGGCTCGGGGAACGGCGCGGCTCATGGCTCGGCCGGCCAGGTGGACACCGCCGCGACCCTGCGTATCGCGCTGAGCCGGTTGAGCAAGGCCCGGTGACCGGGCGGTGACCGAGCCAGCGGTGTCCGCGCAGGCCGAACCGGAGGACCTCGAGACCGAGACCACCCTGCGGCCCCGCCGGCTGTCGGAGTTCATCGGCCAGCATCGGGTCCGCGAGCAGCTGGAACTGGTGTTGGAGGGCGCCCGCCGGCGCGGTGACCCGCCGGACCACGTACTGCTCTCCGGACCGCCCGGGCTGGGCAAGACCAGCCTGGCCATGATCATCGCCACCGAGCTGGGCGCGGCGATCCGGGTGACCTCCGGTCCCGCGCTGGAACGTGCCGGCGACCTGGCCGCCATGCTGTCCAACCTGATGCCCGGCGACGTGCTGTTCATCGACGAGATCCACCGGGTGGCCCGGCCCGCCGAGGAAATGCTGTACCTGGCGATGGAGGACTTCCGGGTCGACGTGATGGTCGGCAAGGGGCCCGGCGCGACCAGCATCCCGCTGGATATCGCCCCGTTCACCCTGGTCGGCGCCACCACCCGGGCCGGCGCGCTGACCGGCCCGTTGCGCGACCGGTTCGGCTTCACCGCGCACATGGAGTTCTACGAGGCGGCCGAGCTGGATCAGGTGCTGCGCCGGGCCGCGGTGATCCTGGACGTCGACCTGCGCCCGGACGGCGCCGAGGAGATCGCCCGCCGGTCCCGGGGGACCCCCCGGATCGCCAACCGGCTGTTGCGCCGGGTGCGCGACTATGCCGAGGTCAGGGCGGACGGGGCGGTGAACCGCGAGGTGGCCCGCGCGGCGCTGGCGGTGTATGACGTGGACGAACTCGGCCTGGACCGGCTGGACCGGGCGGTGCTGACCGCGCTGGTGCGCTCGTTCCGCGGCGGCCCGGTCGGGGTGTCCACGCTGGCCGTCGCGGTCGGTGAGGAACCCGCTACCGTGGAGGAGGTTTGCGAGCCTTACCTGGTCCGAGCCGGTATGTTGGCGCGAACTCCGCGTGGCCGGGTAGCGACCGCGGGGGCCTGGCGGCACCTGAACTTGGAGCCGCCGCCCGCGGTGGCCGGGGAGCCTGGGGAACCCCCGCCCGTGCTGTTCGGGTTATAAGGCTGGCAGACTACGTCCCTCACGGAAGTACGGAGACCATGAACATCCAGCTGCTGTTCCCGCTCATCATCCTTCTACTGTTCATCCCGATCCTGCTCAGCAGCCGCCGGCAGAAGCGGCAGGTGCAGGAAATGCAGCGGCTGCAGGGCTCGTTGTCCGATGGCGACGTGGTGCTGACGACCTCCGGGTTGCGTGGCACCGTGGTGGACAGCAGCTACGAGGACACCATCGACCTGGAGATCGCGCCGGGCGTGGTGACCACCTGGGTGCGCGCCGCCGTGCGGGAGAAGGTCAACCCCACCGATGAAAGCGCGGCCAGCACGGGGGAGAGCAGCCCGGCAATCGAGGCGTCGACCGATCACGCCGCCGAAGACGCACGCCCAGACCAGGCCGCCAAGACCGGGGACGGCGTCGAGGCGCCGGCGAACGACTCGACGGCTGGCCGAGGCAGCGCCTGAGAGAGGCCCCGCCTGAGAGAGGCAGCGCCTGAGAGAGGCCGCACCCCGAGCGAGGCAGCGGCTGAGAGTTGTCCTGAAATAGCGCTCCGGCGACGTCCCGCCCAGGCCGGCGATCTCGCCGGAGCGCCGCAAACACAGCGGGCGACAGTTCGATTCGCGTTGTGTCGCCCGCCGATTCTCGGCGGCTATCTCCGAGGACTATCTCCGCGATAGCCCTCGGACGGTGGTGGCCGGCGTGCCGTGACGGGCCGGCAGCGGCGCTCGCGGTAATCCGGGTAAACCCGGCCTCCGGCAATTCCGCGAAAGGCGGATCAAGGGGGCGCCGGAGGCCTTGGCGTGGCATCGGTAACATCGGTCAAGTTCATTCCCCGGCGTCCGTCGGGCGCGCCATCCCATAGGAGTTAGCTCAGTGGCCCCACCGGCCGGGACGATCCGCCCTTGGCGGTACCTGGCGACGTTCGTCGGAATCGTCGTTGTGCTCTACGCGCTGGTGTTCTTCACCGGCGACCGCAAGCCGGACCCCAAGCTCGGCATCGACCTCCAGGGCGGCACCCGGGTCACCTTGACCGCGCGCACCGCGACCGGTGCGCCGCCGACCAGGGAGCAGCTCACGCTGGCCCGGCAGATCATCGACCAGCGGGTCAACGGCCTGGGCGTCAGCGGCGCCGAGGTGGTCCAGGACGGCAACAACCTGACCATCACCGTGCCCGGTGACCAGGGGCAACGCGCAAAGGACCTGGCGCAGACCGCCCAGCTGCGATTCCGCACGGTGCTCGCCGGGCCGTTCGACGCGGCCCCGCCGCCCGCTCCGGCGCCCGGCGCTCCAGGCGGGGCGCGGGGTAGTGCTCCGGGCAGTGCTCCGGGCGCTCCGGGCGGGGCGCAGGTCACTCCAGGCACATCCAACCCGACGGCCCCTGGGCCTTCCTCCGCGCCAGGACCGGGGTCGGCCGCGCCGCACGCGGTGACCGCGCTTCCGGGCGGATCGCAGCCGGGCGGATCGCTGGGCGGGTCGCTGCCGGCCCAGACGCCGCCGCCCACGCCCACTCCCACCCCGCCGCCGCCGCCGTCCCCCGATTCCGCCCCGGCCACCGGCCAGACGGCATCGGACCCCGAGCTGGCCAAGCAGATCGCGCTGGCTCGCGCGGAGCGGCAGAGCACCGACAAGAACGTTCAGGCGATGGCCATCCAGCAGCTGCAGTGCACCGGCAACGACGTGCTGCGCGGCTACGACGACCCGACCAAGCCGCTGGTCACCTGTGATCAGAAGGGCACCGCCAAGTACCTGCTCGGGCCCTCGTTCCTGGACGGCACCGAGATCGCGAACGCCACCGCCGGCTACAACTCGCAGCAGGCCGGCAACGTCGTCAACCTGACGTTCAAGAGCCAGGGCGCGAAGATCTGGGGCGACTACACCACCGCGAACGTCGGCAAGCAGTCCGCGTTCGTGCTGGACACCGAGGTGGTGTCGGCACCGACGATCGACCAGCCCATCTTCGGCGCCACCGAGATCAGCGGGTCGTTTTCCCAGGCATCGGCCCAGCAGCTGGCCGGCGTGCTGAAGTACGGCTCGCTGCCGCTGTCCTTCGCCACCTCCGACGCGGCGACCGTCTCGGCCACCCTCGGGCTGGCCTCGCTGCAGGCCGGTCTGATCGCCGGCCTGCTCGGCTTGGCCCTGGTGTTCGTCTACTGCCTCTTCTACTACCGGGCGCTGGGCGTGCTCACCATCCTCTCGCTGGTCCTGTCCGGCGTTGTGGTGTACGCGGTGCTGGTACTGCTCGGGCGGTCCATCGGGTTCACCCTGGACCTGGCCGGGGTGGCCGGTTTCATCGTGGCCATCGGTATCACCGCCGACTCGTTCGTGATCTTCTTCGAGCGGCTGAAAGACGAGGTCAGGGAAGGGCGCAGCTTCCGTGCGGCGGTGCCACGGGGCTGGGTGCGGGCGCGGCGCACGATCCTGTCCGCCGACGCGGTGAGCTTCCTGGCCTCCGCGGTGCTGTACCTGCTGGCCATCGGGGACGTGAAGGGTTTCGCGTTCACCCTGGGCATGTCCACGGTGCTGGACCTGGTGGTGGTCTTCCTGGTGACCCATCCGCTGGTGGCACTGGCCGCCCAGTCGCGCGTATTCAGCAGTCCGACCTGGTCCGGGCTCGGCGCGGTGGCTCGAATCGGCGCGATCCGCAGGCGCGCGGCCGCCGCGGCGGCGAAGGGAGCCTGAGGTGACACAGCCGGAAGGCATGACCAGGTCCGAGGCACGTGCCGCGCGCGGCGGCTTCTTCGGCAAGCTCTACACCGGCACCGGCGCGTTCGACATCGTCGGGCGGCGCAAGCGGTGGTACCTGCTCTTCGGCTCGCTGGTGCTGATCTGCTTCGCCTCGATGGTATTCCGCGGCTTCAACCTGGGCATCGAGTTCGAGGGTGGCACGCAGATCCAGTTCCCGGCCGTCGGGATCAGCCAGGACGCCAACACCCAACAGGTCAACAGCGTGTTGTCGGCGGCGCTGGGCTTTCCCGCCGAGTCGGTCCAGCACGCCGGCACCGGCAGCTCGGAGACGGTACTGGTCCGGACCCGCACACTCACCGCGACCCAGCAGGTCCAGGCCAAGCAGGCACTGTTCGACGCGTTCCACCCGCTCGGCGCGCACGGGCCGGATGCCAACGCGATCAGTGACTCGGCCGTCTCGTCCAGCTGGGGCGGTGAGATCACCAGCCAGGCGCTGATCGCGCTGGCCGTGTTCCTGGTGCTGGTGACGATCTTCCTGGCGTTCTACTTCGAGCGCTCGATGGCGATCGCCGCGCTGGTCGCGCTGGTACACGACCTGGTGGTCACCGCCGGGGTGTACTCGATCGTCGGCTTCGAGGTCAGCCCGTCCACGGTGATCGGCCTGCTGACCATCCTGGGCTTCTCCCTCTACGACACGGTGGTGGTGTTCGACAAGGTCAAGGAGAACGGCCGGGGCCTGCTCGGGCTGACCAGGCGGACCTACGCGGAGACCGCGAACCTGGCGCTCAACCAGACGTTGATGCGCTCCATCAACACCTCGCTGATCGCGGTGCTGCCGGTGCTCGGGCTGCTCATCGTCGGCGTCGGCGTGCTCGGCGTGGGCACCCTCGCCGACCTGGCCCTGGTGCAGATGGTCGGCATCCTCGCCGGTGCCCTGTCCTCGATCTTCCTGGCCACGCCGATCCTGGTGGACCTGAAGATGCGTGACCCGAAGTTCCGCCAGCAGGCCAACCGGGTGCACACCCGCCGGGCCAAGCAGGCCGGCAGGGTGGACGCCGACGGCGACAGCACCGATGAGGTGGACGTCACCGACGACCACGCGCTGGCCGGCGAGCAGCGCAGGGAGCGGGCGATCGCGGCCGCCGCAGGGGTGCCGGCGCGGGCGGCGGCTTCCCGCCGGGCACCCACCAGCCGAACTCCTCGTTCCGGTCGCGGCCAGTCGGCCAGGCCGTCGCGACCCACCGGCAAGCGCCACCGGTGAGGTTCCGCCGGCGCCGGCGGAGCGCGGGGTGACCGAGCTCGACGAGTCGAATCCCGCGCTGGCCCGGGCGTTCGCCCTGATCAGGGACGTCCCGGACTACCCAACAAAGGGCGTGCTGTTCCGGGACATCACCCCGCTGCTCGCCGACGCGGCCGCGTTCGCCTCGGTGATCGAGGCGCTGGCCGAACCGGTCACCGACGCCGACGTGGTGGTCGGGGTGGAGGCCCGGGGCTTCCTGCTCGGCGCCGCGGTGGCGCTGGCCGCCCGGGTCGGGGTGGTCCCGGTGCGCAAGGCCGGCAAGCTGCCGCTGGTCGCGGCCAGCCGGGAGTACCAGCTGGAATACGGCTCGGCCACGCTCGAGCTGCCGGCCGGCGGGATCACCCAGGGCACCCGGGCCTACCTGATCGACGATGTGCTGGCCACCGGGGGCACGCTGCGAGCCAGTTGCGATCTGGTGGAGCAGGCCGGCGGCGTGGTGGTCGGCATCGGGGTGCTGCTCGAGCTCACCGCGCTGGGTGGTCGCGAGGCGCTGGGCGATCGCGCTCCGCACGCACTCTTGCGCGACTGAGCGGCGCAACCACCCGGCCGGGCTACGGGCTCGCGGCCACGTCGCTATCCTCGATATGTGGAGCGCGCGTGAGTACCCTCGAGAGCCAACCGGCTGTGCCGGCGGAGAACCCGCCGCCGCCTTCGGCCGCGCGCCCCTCGGCCACCCGTCGGGTTCGCGCCCGCATCGCCCGGCGGATCTCCTCCCCACGTCCCGGCGCGGTCAAGCCGGTGCTGGAGCCGCTGGCCGCGATACACCGCCAGCTGCACCCCAACGCCGACCTCGCGCTGTTGCAGCAGGCCTACGACGTGGCCGAGGAGCGGCACGACGGGCAGAAGCGCAAGTCCGGCGACCCGTACATCACCCACCCGCTGGCCGTGGCCACCATCCTGGCCGAGCTGGGCATGGACACCACCACGCTGGTCGCCGCCCTGCTGCACGACACCGTGGAGGACACCGGCTACCTGTTGGAAGAGCTGGGCGCCGACTTCGGTGAGGAGGTCGCGCACCTGGTCGACGGCGTGACCAAGCTGGACAAGGTCAAGCTGGGCGCCGCGGCCGAGGCGGAGACCATCCGCAAGATGGTGGTGGCGATGGCCAGGGACCCCCGGGTCCTGGTGATCAAGCTGTCCGACCGGCTGCACAACATGCGCACGATGCGCTTCCTGCCGCCGGAGAAGCAGGCCCGCAAGGCCCGCGAGACGCTCGAGGTGTTCGCTCCGCTGGCCCACCGCCTGGGCATGGCCACGGTCAAGTGGGAGCTGGAGGATCTGGCCTTCGCTCTGCTGCACCCGAAGAAGTACGACGAGATCGTCCGGCTGGTCGCCGACCGGGCGCCGTCCCGCGACACCTACCTGCGCCAGGTCATCGACGAGGTGAATGCGCAGCTGGACGGCGCACGCATCGCGGCCAAGGTGGAGGGCCGGCCCAAGCAGTACTACTCCATCTACCGGAAGATGATCGTCAAGGGCAAAGACTTCGACGACATCCACGACCTGGTGGGCGTGCGCATCCTGGTCGAGGACGTGCGGGACTGCTACGCCTCAATGGGCATGGTGCACGCGCTGTGGCAGCCGATGCCCGGCCGGTTCAAGGACTACGTGGCACAGCCCCGGTTCGGCGTCTACCAGTCACTGCACACCACGGTGATCGGCCCGGACGGCAAGCCGCTCGAGGTACAGATCCGCACCTACGACATGCACCGCACCGCCGAGTACGGCATCGCCGCGCACTGGCGCTACAAGGAGACCAGGGGCACCCACACCGGGCAGGCCGTCGAGGTCGACGAGATGGCCTGGATGCGCCAACTGCTGGACTGGCAGCGGGAGGCGGCCGACCCGGGGGAGTTCCTCGAGTCGCTGCGCTACGACCTGGCGTCCAAGGAGATCTTCGTGTTCACCCCGAAGGGCGACGTGGTCACGCTGCCCTCCGGGTCCACCCCGGTGGACTTCGCCTACGCGGTGCACACCGAGGTCGGCCACCGCTGCATCGGGTCCCGGGTGAACGGCCGGCTGGTCGCCCTCGAGCGCAAGCTGGAGAACGGCGAGGTCGTGGAGATCTTCACCTCCAAGGCCGGCGGCGCGGGGCCCAGCCAGGACTGGCTGTCGTTCGTGGCCTCGCCGAGGGCCAAGGCGAAGATCCGGCACTGGTTCGCCAAGGAGCGCCGCGAGGAGGCGATCGAGGCCGGTAAGGAGGCCATCGCCAGGGAGGCCCGGCGCACCGGGATGCCGCTGCAGCGGCTCGCCTCGGCCGACTCGATGGCCGCGCTGGCCCGCGAGCTGCACTACCCGGATCTGTCCGGCCTGTATGCGGCGGTGGGGGAGAGCCACGCCTCGGCCAAGCACGTGGTGGCCCGGCTGGTCGCCCTGCTGGGCGGGGTGGAGGACGCCGAGGACGAGCTCGCCGATCGGGCCACCCCGTCCACCGTGCAGCGGCGCAGGGCCATCGGCGACTCGGGCGTGGCGGTGGTCGGCGAGGCCGGTGGGATGACCGACGTGTGGGTCAAGCTGGCCCGCTGCTGCACCCCGGTGCCCGGCGACGAGATCCTCGGCTTCGTCACCAGGGGCGGCGCGGTCAGCGTGCACCGCTCGGACTGCACCAACTCCGACGCACTGCGCGGCCAGAGCGAGCGGCTGGTCGAGGTGGAGTGGCACGCCTCCCCGAGTGCGATGTTCCTGGTCAGCATCCAGGTCGAGGCGCTGGACCGGCACCGGCTGCTGTCCGACGTGACGAAGGTGCTGGCCGACGAGAAGGTCAACATCCTGTCCGCCTCGGTGACCACCTCCCGGGACCGGGTGGCGGTATCCCGGTTCGCCTTCGAGATGGGCGACCCGAAGCACCTCGGGCACCTGCTGCGGGTGGTCCGCAACGTGGAGGGCGTCTACGACGTCTACCGGGTGACCTCAGCGCGATAGCGCGAGGGGCGCAGCGCGATAGCGCGGTGGGCGCTGCTCGTTAGGGACCTGTGAGTGGTATTGGTCGCTATCGCGACCAATACCACTCACGGCCTTTAACTGACCTTGGTGATGGTGACCTTCATGTTGGGCTTGCCGCCGCCGGGGCTGGGGTCCATCGAGCCGTCGTCGCCGGCGCGGGCGACCTTGTCGAGCACCTGCAGGCCGCCCGGATCGATGTAGCCGAACACCGTGTAGTCCGGCGTCAGGGCCGAGGCGTCGCCGTAGATCATGAAGAACTGGCTGCCGTTGGTGTTCGGGCCGGCGTTGGCCATCGCCAGGTAGCCCCGGCCGTAGCTCAGCTGCGGGTAGGTCTCGTCGTTGAACTTGTAGCCAGGGCCGCCGCTGCCGGTGCCGGTCGGGTCGCCGCACTGCAGCACCTGCAGCCCGGGTGAGGTGGTCAGCCGGTGGCAGGACGTGTTGTCGAAGTAGCCCTGCCTGGCCAGGCTGACGAAGCTGTTCACCGTGCACGGCGCGAGGGCCCGGTCCAGGGTCAGGCCGATCTGGCCGGCGCTGGTGGCCACGGTGGCCGGCACGGTGCCCTGGGCGCTGACGTTGGCGCCCGGTGGCGGCGTGGCTGGCTTGGCCGGCTGGCCGTCTGCCGGGTAGGCGCAGTTGACCGTGGCCGGGAACGCCGTCGGCCGCTTCAGCGGCGGGGCGACCTGGGTGGGGATGTTGACGGCGGAAGGTGGCGGCGGGGCCGCGCTGGAGCTGGTCGGAGCGGCGCTGTTGGCCGGCGGCGGGTTCTTCGAGCCGCTACTCAGCACGCTCAAAGTGATCACTGCCGCGACCACCACCACCACCACGACTGCCGCCGTGATCGCGGCAACCTTCTTGCGGCGCTTCGAGCGGTCCATCCGGCGGGCCTGCTGGCGGTCGAGCTTGCGCTTCGCGGCCTCCCGGCGCTGCTGGTTCGTCGCCAACGCTGACGTCCTCCCGTACCTGAGCTCGATTGACCTGCTCGGACCGGCGGAAACGTCCAGGTGTCCCGACTTCTCGTCGTGGACACCCCGGCGCGGCCGGCCCGAGGCAACGCCGCAGCCTAACGATCGCGTGCTGAGTGCCCGGCAGGGCCTACGGTTGAGCCTTCAGCAGCCGGCTTCGGTGCGCAGCCAGGCGGTGGCCTCGGCGATCGGCAGCTGCCGCTGCTCGCCGCTGCCCATGTCCCGCACGGTCACCACGTTCTCGGCGAATTCGCGGGGGCCCAGCAGCACGGCGTAGCGGGCGCGCTGGTCGTTGGCCCACTTCAGCTGCTTGGCGATCTTGCCTGAGGCGCCGAGGTAGATGCCCACCCGCAGGCCGGCGCCACGCAGCTCACCGGCCAGCCTGAGCAGCGTCGGCTCGGCCTCCTCGGCAAGCACGGTGAGCGCCACGTCCAGCCCGGGTGCGGTGTCCTCGGCGGTGTCGGCGTTGTGCTGGGACAGGATCCGCTCGATGCCGATGGACCCGCCGCAGGCCGGCATGTCCGGGCCGCCCAGCGAGGCCACCAGCCCGTCGTAGCGGCCGCCCGAGGCGATCGATCCGGCGAACCCCGGCGCGCTGACCTCGAAGATCGGTCCGGTGTAGTAGTCCAGGCCGCGCACCATGCGCGGGGTGAACGCGATCCGACCGGCCGGCAGCGACCCGGTCAGCGCGAGCAGCCGATCCACCTCGGCCAGGCCGGCCCGGCCCCGCTCGGTGCCGTCCAGTTGCTTGCGCACCCGGTCGGTGTCCTCGGCGGCCAGGTCGGCGACCAGGCTGGCGGCGATGTCCGCGCCCAGGCCACGCTCCACCAGCTCGGCGGCCACCGCGTCCGGGGCCAGCTTGTCCAGCTTGTCCAGGCTGATCAGTACCCGGCCGCCCAGCTGTTCGGGCACCCCGTAGGCGTCCAGCAGCCCGTACAGCGCCTGCCGGGAGTTGATCTCAATGCGGAATTCCTCGATGCCCAGCGCGGTGAGCCCGTCGTTGATGGCCAGCAGCGTCTCCGCGTCGGCCAGCGGGGAGGTGGAGCCCACGGTGTCCAGGTCGCACTGGGTGAACTCGCGGAACCGCCCCCGTCCGGGCCGGTCGGCGCGCCACACCGGGCCCAGCGCGTAGCGCTTGTAGGGCATCGGCAGCCGGTTCCCGTAGGTGGCCACCACCCGGGCCAGCGGCACGGTCAGGTCGTAGCGCAGTGCCAGGTCGGCCTCGCCGCTGGCCTCGTGCTCGCCCCGGCGGAGAATCTTGAAGATGAGCTTGTCGCCCTCGTCGCCGTACTTGCCGGTGAGCACCTCGAGCCGTTCGAACGCGGGGGTCTGCAGCGGCTCGAACCCGTAGCGCTCGAAGGCGCCGCGCACCTGGCCGAACGCGTGCTCCCTGCGCCGCACCTCGGCGGCCAGGAAGTCGCGGGTGCCCGAGGGCGGCTCGGCGGTCTGAGCCATGACTGTCTTCCCCACAATTCTCTTCTCGGCGGTCACCCCAGCTTACGAGCCGCCGCGCGCGGGTTCCCGGCTGGCCACCAGGGCGGCGACCGCCGTGGTGATCGGCACGGAGGCGACCAGCCCGATGCTGCCGGCCAGGGTGCGCACCACCTCGGAGGCCACGTCCTGGGCGCTGATCGACTGCCCGAGCGACTTACCGGACACGGTGAAGAACAGCATCAGCGGCAGCGCCGCGCCGGCGTAGGCCAGCACCAGGGTATTCACCGCCGAGGAGATGTGGTCGCGGCCGATCCGCATGGCCGAGGCGAACAGCTCGCCCGCGCTCAGCGAGGCGTTCACCCGGCGCAGTTCCCACACCGCGCTGGTCTGAGTGACCGTGACGTCGTCCAGCACACCCAGCGCGCCGATCACGAAGCCGGCCAGCAGCAGCCCGCGCGGGTCCAGGTGGGCGGTCCCGCCCAGCGCGGCAATCAGGTTCTGCGTCGGGTCGTCCAGCCCGGTCAGCTGGGCGGCGGCGGTGAACGCCCAGCTCAGCAACCCGATCAGGCCGAGGCTGACCAGGGTGCCGAGGACCGCCGTGGAGGTCTGTGCAGAGATCCCGTAGCTGATGTAGAGGACCGCGAACATGATCAGGCAGGAGCCGACCAGGGCGACCCCGAGCGGGGCCCGGCCGGCCAGGATCGCGGGCAGCATGAACCCGATCAGCACGACGAAGCTGGCACCCAGCGCGACCAGCGCGGCCACCCCCTTCCAGCGGCCGAGCAGGATCACCGCGGCGGCGAACAGCAGCCCGAGCAGCCACAGCGAGACCCCGCGCTGGAAGTCCACCACCTGGTAGGACGAGGTGTCGGTGGGATCGCCGCCGGAGTAGGCCAGCACCACCTTGTCGCCCTCGGTGTAGGTCGGCGTGGTCGGCTCCACCGGAACCACGCTGACGATGCCCTTGCCGGCCGCCGGGCCGTCACTCATCAGCAAGCTGAGGGCCACGCAGCCGATCGCCCCGTTGCCCGCTTGGCCGTTACCTGCCTGGCCGGTGCCAGGCTGACTGGGGGTGGGCTGGCCGGCCGAGGACTGCGAGCAGTCCGCCGGGGTCACCGCGCCCACCCGCGCGTTCACCTGTGGCCCGCCGGCCCCCGGCGCGCTGGGGACTCCGCTGAACGGGTAGAGCAGCAGCACCCCGACCACGCTGGCCACCGCGCAGGGCACCAGCAGGAGGGCGAGCAGCAGCCGCACCCGACGGCTGGCCGGCGCCGCCGGCCCGAATCCGTGCCCATGACCGTGCCCATGACCGTGCCCGTGGCCGGATTCCTGGCCGGATTCCTGGCCGTGGTCCGGTGCCCGGGCGGGTGCGTGGCCGTTGCTGGGCGTCGTCGATGGGGGCGGTGTTGTCGGCGGGGGCGGTGTTGTCGGCGGCCAGGGCAGCGTCAGCGGCTCACGCGAGACGAGCAGCTCGGGTGGCGCGGCGGAGTCGAACAGCGGCGCCGGCCGGGGTTCGAATCGCTGCTCGGGTCGGTGCTCGGCGGGTCGGTGTTCGGTGGGTCGGTGTTCGGTGGGTCGGTGTTCGAGGTGCTCGACAGGGCGGGGTGGCGGAGGTGGTCGGGGCGGTTGGACCGGCGACCGGGGCGGGCCGCCTGGCCCCGAGCGCGACGGGCCCGGCGTCTCGGCCCGGTCGTCGCGATCGTGGCGTCCCATCCGGGCATCCTCGCAACCCCCGACTGAGGGGGGCGCCGGACCCCCGCCCAACTCGGTTGGCTCCCCTGCGTTCGCGCCCCCGCCCGCGCCCTGGCCTTGATCCGAATCCTGGACGGCCGCGCAGAGTCCGAGCAGGTGCCAGGGGGCGGACCAGGAGACCGGCCAGGACGGTGGTGAGGACGGGCCCTTTCCCGTCGCTGGCGTGGCGGACAATTGGACGGCTTCCTCGACCGGTGGCCTGTACTTTCCGAGACGGAGGTTGCCATGGCGACCGAATGGACGAGTGAAACCCTCATCCAGCGGTGGGGAGCCATCCCGCGCGAGGCGCTTGCCCGGATGGAACCTGACGGTGACTTCTGCAGCGCCATGTTGCTCAACCCGGCCCTACCGCGGATGCTCGGCGACGTCGGCGGTGTCCGAGTATTGGATGCTGGATGCGGGCACGGCTACCTCAGCCGGATGCTCGCCGATCGTGGCGCCGAAGTGGTCGGGGTCGAGCCCGGCGAATCGCTGTTCCAACTCGCTCAACCATCCCTGCTTCGAGCAGCTGCGTCCTTCCTGGCTGCGGCACGGCGAGTACCGGACAACGCAATATCTGGCGGAATACGAGATCCAACAGACTCACGCGCCTGACTTCCACCGAACCGTCTCGGCATACCTGAACGAGACGATCAGGCTGGGTCGCTGCCTTACTGAGGTCGCCGAGCCCGACCTCGATCCTGAAGTTGCGGCAACCGCCGACGGAGTTGACGCCTACATCCATCTGCCCAACTTCATGATCATCCGGGCGCCGCGACACGGACCCGAACTGGCGTTCGATCCCTGAGCGAAAGTCGGAGGAATGCGCGATTGCCAAATGCTCGAACATATGTTCGAATATACGGGTGCGATGGGGTAGTCAAGAAGTTCTGGCCGACAGCGTCGGAGCCGACGCGGTGCTGCCTGGCATGCGCGGGCTGCTGCGTACCGTGCGGGCGCCGGAGTTCGCCGGGATCGTGTTCCACGAGGTGGAGGCCCGCTCGGCGCTGAACAAGGTGCCCGGCGGCCCGCTGCCCTTCGGCTGGACGGTGAACCCGTACCGGGGCTGCAGCCACGCGTGCACCTACTGCCTGGTCGGCGAGACGCCGGTGTTGCTGGCCGATGGGCGGCCCAGGCAGCTGGCCCGCCTGCGGGTCGGCGACGAGATCTACGGCACCCGGGGGAGGGGGAAGCACCGGCGGTACGTGCGGACCGCGGTGCTCGCGCACTGGTCGACCATGAAGCCCGCCTATCGCGTGGTCCTGGCCGACGGCACGGAGCTGGTCGGCAGCGGGGAGCACCGCTTTCTGACCGGTCGCGGGTGGCGCCATGTCGCCCCGGGGCACGGCTGGGCAGGGCGGCCACACCTGTCCGTGGGGGACACGCTGCTCGGCACCGGTCGGTTCGCCGGGGGGCCCGAGGACGGCGAGTCCTATCGGCGGGGCTACCTGTGCGGGATGGTGCGCGGCGGCGGCCCGATCGGCGCTCGGGCTGGCTACCGGAGCGGTCGGCTGCTCGGCGCCGTGCCCCGGTTCCGGCTGGCCGTGGTCGATCTGGAGCCGTTGCGGCGCACCCGGCGCTACCTCGCGTCGCACGGGGTGCGCACCGACGAGTTGGCCGCCGTGGGTGCGGCACCGGGCGCCTCGGTCGAATCCTGGTCTAGCGCGGGGTCGCCGGCCGCCGGCCTGCTCGCCAGGTGGCCGACGGCGCCGGACGACGACTGGTACCGCGGTTTCCTGGCCGGGGTGTTCGATGCGGAGGGAGAGTCGTCGGCGGGCGTTGTGCGGATCTTCCACGTTGACCAGAAGGTTGTCCGGCGGGTCGGTGACGGGCTCCGGCGGCTTGGCTTCGGTTGGGCGGAGGAGCCGGCCAGGGCGGACGGCGCCGGGGGAGTGCGGCTGCTCGGTGGCCAGCTCGAGCGGGTCCGGTTCTGCCATGCGGTGGATCCGGCGGTCACCCGGAAGCGGTCGCTGGACGGCGAGGAGGTAGGCACCGAGGGCGCCAGGCTGGAGGTGGCGGCCATTGAGCCCCTCGGTGTCGAGCTGCCGATGTACGACATCACCACCGGCACCGGTGATTTCATTGCTGACGGCGTGGTCAGCCACAACTGTTTCGCCAGGAACACCCACACCTACCTCGACTTCGACGCGGGTGAGGACTTCAACCGCCAGGTCGTGGTGAAGGTCAATGTGGCTCGGGTGCTGGAGCGCGAGCTGCGCTCCGCGCGATGGCGCCGCGACCACGTGGCGATGGGCACGAACACCGATCCATATCAGCGCGCCGAGGGCCGGTACCGCTTGATGCCGGGGGTGATCACCGCGCTGGCCCGGTCGGGCACTCCGTTCTCCGTGCTCACCAAGGGCACCTTGTTGGCCAGGGATCTGCCGCTGCTGTCGTCGGTGTCGTCGGACGTGTCGGTCGGGCTCGGCGTGTCGATCGCGCTGTCCGATCGGGAGCTGCAGGCCAGGCTGGAGCCAGGCACGCCGACCCCGGCGGCCCGGCTGGAGTTGGTGCGCCGGATCACCGATGCCGGGCTCTCCTGCGGGGTGATGGTGGCCCCGGTGCTGCCGTTGCTCACCGACTCCACCGAAGCGCTCGATGACCTGCTCGGCCAGATCGCCAGGGCCGGCGCCAGCGGGGCGACGGTGCTGGCCCTGCACCTGCGGCCGGGCACCCGGGAGTGGTTCTTGGGCTGGCTGGCCAGGGAACATCCGGAGCTGCTGGAGCCGTACCGGCGGCTCTACGCGCGCGGCGCCTACGTCGACCGGCGATACCGTGAGGCGCTCGGCGCGCGGGTGGCGCCGCTGCTGCGCCGGCACGGCCTGGCCCGCAAAACCGCGCGCCAGGGGGTGCCGGGCGACGCCGAGGCCAGCCTGCCCTCGGGAGTGGTCGGGCCGGGAAGCGCCGACTCGTCAGGAGGTGAGCAATTAGCCTTGCTGTGAGCACCGTCAGTCGAGCTGGATCGGCGATGCGCGCGCCGATGCTCAGCCGAATTTACCCGATCGAAGCAGATCGCCCATTGCTTCCACGGGTCGGCTCGCCGAGGGTATGAACCCATGGTTCAGCTCAGTGCCACCGACCCGACAACGTTGCTCGCGGTGGCCCTCGACGAGGCCAAGGCCGGCCTCGCCGAGGGTGGAGTGCCAATCGGCGCGGCTCTGTTCGACCGGTCCGGGCGGCTGCTCGGACGGGGTCACAACCGTCGGGTCCAGGACGACGATCCGGCCATGCACGCGGAGACGGCGGCATTCCGTGACGCCGGTCGCCGGCCCGGATACGCGGACACGATCATGGTGACCACGCTGTCGCCGTGCTGGTATTGCAGCGGGTTGGTTCGGCAGTTCGGTATCGGCGACGTGATCGTCGGCGAGAACCGGACCTTCCACGGCGGGCAGGACTGGCTGGTCGAGCACGGGGTCCGGGTCACCACCCTGGACGACCCGGCTTGTGTGGCGCTGATGACCGAGTTCATCGCCGCCCGGCCGGACCTGTGGTTCGAGGACATCGGCGGTGAACGCGGGTGACCGAGCTGCTCGGCACTACCGCGCGCGGCGACTACGCACCCAGCATCGACCTGACGCCCTGGTTCGCCGGTACCGAAGCCCGCCGCCGGGAGGTGGCCGAACAGGTGGACGACGCGCTGCGCACCGCGGGTTTCCTGCTCATCACCGGTCACGGGGTGAACCGCGCGTTGCGCGACCGGGTGCGGGCACATGCCCGGGAGTTCTTTGCGCTGGCCGAGCAGGTCAAACAGCGGTATGAGGTGCGGGTCGGCGGCCGGGGTTGGCTATCTCCCGGCACCGAGGCCAACGGCTACGCCGAGGGCACCGCGACCTACCTGACCCTCCCGACCTTCGGCTTCAACGTGAATTGGTACCCGGTGCCGCGCCGCATCGGGCCGGCCGAGCCGGGGCAGTTCCGGATCGGCCCGCACACCGACTTCGGCACGGTCACCGTGCTGGATCGCGAGCCCGGCCTGGGCGGCCTGCAGGTCTACACCGCCGGGGGCGAGTGGGTGGACGCGCCGTTCGACCCGGATGCGTTCACCGTGAGCCTGGGCGACCTGATGGCCCGGTGGACCGGCGACCGCTGGCGATCCACCCGCCACCGGGTGCTGGCGCCGCCACCGAAGGCGCCGGAGGAGGAACTGATGTCACTGGTCTATTTCTACGAGGCCGACCACGACGCGGTGATCGAGACGCTGCCGCCGCCGATCGGCCGGACCAGCTACCCGCCCGTGGTGTGGGGCGACTACCTGCGAGAGAAATTGGCGGCGATCTCCGTTGGCTGAGCCGACCACCGACTCCGTGGAACCGACCAAACCCCTGCCGACGGGCGCCGTGCTCGGCGAGCCGGTGCGCCCCGGCGAGTACGGCGACCGCATCGCCGCCGTCGAGCCAGGTGGCGTGGAGTTCATCCCGGCCGGCGACCGGCACGGTACGCCGCTGCAGCTGCTGTGGACTTGGACCTCCCCGAACCTGGAGTTCGCCACCGTCTTCCTGGGCATCCTGGCCGTCGGGGTGTTCGGTCTGGGCTTCTGGGAGGCCGCGCTGGCGCTGCTGATCGGCAACGTGCTCGGCTCGCTGTCGCACGCGGTGCTGTCCGCGCGCGGCCCCAAGCACGGCGTGCCGCAGATGGTGCTCAGCCGGGTCCCGTTCGGCTTCTGGGGCAACGTGCTGCCGGCCGGGCTGAACTCGGTCACCGCCGGTTTCGGCTGGTTCGCGGTGAACAGCGTGAGCGGGGCGTTCGCGCTCTCCGCGCTGACCTCGATGCCGGTGCTGGCCGCCCTGCTGATCGTGGTGCTGGCCCAGGTGCTGGTGGCGTTCTTCGGGCACAACCTGGTGCACGCGTTCGAGAAGTACGCGCTGGTCTTCCTGGGTGTGGTGTTCCTGATGGCGTCGGTGGTGCTGCTGGCCAAGGCGCACCCGGCCGCGGCCACCCAACCGGTTCCGGGCGGGTTCCTGCTCACCGTCGGCGCGGCCTTCGGGTACGCCGCCGGCTGGAACCCCTACGCCGCCGACTACACCCGCTACCTGCCGGCCTCGGTGAGCCCTCGGCGGACCGGGCTGTGGGCCGGGCTCGGAGTGTTCATCTCCTGCATGCTCCTGGAGATCGTCGGCGCGGCGTCGGTGACCGCCGGCGGCACCTCGGCGGCGAACCCGGCTGGGGCGTTCACCGGGCAGCTGCCCGGCTGGCTCGGCGCGCTGACCCTGCTGGCCATCGTGCTCGGCGCGGTCTCCGCGAACGTGATCAACATCTACTCGGGGGCGATGTCCTTCCTCACCCTCGGGGTGAACCTGCCGCAGACCTTCCGCCGGGCGCTGGTCGCGGTGGTGTTCGGGGTGATCGGGTTCCTGCTGGCCTGGTCCGCCCTGCAAGACGCGGGCAGCAAGTACGAGAGCTTCCTGCTGGTCATCGCCTACTGGATCGGCCCCTGGCTGGGCGTGATGTTCACCGACCAGTACCTGCGCCGGGGTCAACCCATCGACCAGCTGCTCTACGCCCGCTGGTACCGCAACTGGGCCGGGCCGGTGGCCATGCTGGTCGGCATCGCGGTCTCGGTACCCCTGTTCTCCAACCAGCACCTGTTCACCGGCCTGGTCGCCCGGCGGTTCCCCGGGCTGGGCGACGTCGCGTTCCTGGTCGGGTTCGTGCTCGCCGGCGCCCTCTACGCGGTCCTCCGGCCGATCGCCGCCCGCAACCCCGGCACACCGCCGACAACCTGAGACCCGCGAGCCCACCGCATCAATACCCGCGAGTCGGCGCTCTCAGCACACTGAGTCGCCCGTCTCAGCACACCTGGAGCTCCGCCTCGGCATAGGTTGGGCGGATGGATCTCGAGCAGGCACTGGAGTTCGTCCGGACCCGGCACCGGGCGGTGCTGGCCACGCTCAAGTCGGACGGCACGCCGCAGCTGTCTCCGGTGACGGTCGGTGCGGACACCGAGGGGCACGTGATCGTGAGCAGCCGGGAGACCGCCTACAAAGTGCGGAACCTGCGCCGCGACCCACGGGTCTGGGTGTGTGTGTTCCCCGACCAGTTCTTCGGCGAGTGGGTGCAGCTGGAAGGGCGCGCCGAGGTGGTGGCGCTGCCTGACGCGCTGCCTGGCCTCGAGGATTACTACCGGGGCATCTCCGGGGAGCACCCCGACTGGGCGGACTACCGGGCCGCCATGGAGCGGGAACGCCGGGTGCTGGTGCGCATCGAGCTGGTGAAGGCGGGTCCGGACCGCTCGGGCTGAGACAGCGCGAGGGCCTCCGGGCGGCGGGCGGGCCCGGGACAAGATCGGCACGTGCCGGACCGTCTCTGGGAGATGTAGGACCGGTCCTGCGGTTACCCAACTGCACACCAGGCCGGTTCGATCATGAGCTGACCTGTCTGGAGTGCAGCCGGGTAACAACGGGGACCCGCGGTCACCGCGCTGGGCCGAAACCTGCTGGCCGGCTCCTCCGGGCGGCCGACTAACCTGGCCTATCGTGATTCGTACTCATCCCGCCGGCACGTTGCGTGCCGAACATGCTGGTAGCACCGTGACCCTCACCGGATGGGTAGCTCGCCGGCGTGATCACGGCGGGGTGATCTTCATTGATCTGCGGGATGCGTCCGGGGTGGCGCAGGTGGTGTTCCGCGAGGGCGAGATGGCCGAGCGGGCGCACCGGCTGCGCGCCGAGTTCTGCGTCAAGGTCACCGGGCAGGTCGCGGCGCGCCCGGCGGGCAACGAGAACCCCGAGCTGCCCACCGGCGCCATCGAGGTCACCGCCGACGACCTGACCGTGCTGTCCGAATCCGCCCCGCTGCCGTTCCCGCTGGACGAGCACACCGAGGTCGGCGAGGAGATCCGGCTCAAGTACCGCTACCTGGACCTCCGCCGCGCCGGCCCGGCCGCCGCAATCCGGCTGCGCAGCGAGGCCAACCGGATCGCCCGCGAGGTGCTACACGCCCGCGAATTCGTCGAGGTGGAGACTCCGACGCTGACCCGGTCCACGCCGGAGGGCGCGCGCGACTTCCTGGTGCCGGCCCGGCTGCGCCCGGGTTCCTGGTACGCCCTGCCGCAGAGCCCGCAGCTGTTCAAGCAGCTGCTCATGGTGGCCGGGTTGGAGCGGTACTACCAGATCGCCCGCTGCTACCGGGACGAGGACTTCCGGGCCGACCGGCAGCCGGAGTTCACCCAGCTGGACATCGAGTCCAGCTTCGTCGACCAGGA
Organism: Pseudonocardia sp.; assembly: GCA_036402515.1. Classification (GTDB taxonomy): domain Bacteria; phylum Actinomycetota; class Actinomycetes; order Mycobacteriales; family Pseudonocardiaceae; genus Pseudonocardia. Next base: position 59,594 of record DASWST010000001.1, on the reverse strand, counting down.
CGACGTGATCGAGCTGGGCGAGGAGGTCGTCGCCGCGCTCTGGCGGGAGCTGGCCGGCTACGAGATCCCCCGGCCGATTCCCCGGCTGACCTACGCCGAGGCGATGGCCCGCTACGGCAGCGACAAGCCCGACCTTCGCTTCGGGATCGAGCTGACCGACCTCACCGACTACTTCGCGGACACCAGCTTCCGGGTTTTCCAGAACCCGTACGTGGGCGCGGTGGTGATGCCCGGTGGCGCGTCCCAGGCCCGCCGCCAACTGGACGCCTGGCAGGAATGGGCCAAGCAGCGCGGCGCCCGGGGGCTGGCCTACGTGCTCATCGACGAGAACGGCGAGGTCGACGAGCGCGGCCCGGTGGTCAAGAACCTCTCCGAGGCGGAGCGCGACGGGCTGGCCAAGGCGGTCGGCGCCGGGCCAGGAGACTGCATCTTCTTCGCCGCCGGCCACCCCGCCGACGCCCGCGCGCTGCTCGGCGCGGCCCGGGGCGAGATCGCCCGCCGATGCGGGCTGGTGGACGAGAACGCCTGGTCGTTCGTCTGGGTGGTGGACGCGCCGATGTTCGAGCGGATCCGCGACGACAAGGGCAACGAGCTGGGCTGGACGGCGGTGCACCACCCGTTCACCTCGCCCAACGCCGACTGGATGGACCGCTTCGAGGAGGCGCCGGACCAGGCGCTGGCCTATGCCTACGACATTGTCTGCAACGGCAACGAGATCGGCGGCGGGTCCATCCGTATCCACCGCTCGGACGTCCAGGAGCGGGTGTTCGCGCTGCTCGGCATGGATGAGGCGGAGCAGCGGGAGAAGTTCGGCTTCCTGCTCGACGCGTTCAACTACGGGCCGCCGCCGCACGGCGGCATCGCGATCGGCTGGGACCGGACCTGCATGCTGCTCTCGCACGCCGACTCGCTGCGCGACGTGATCGCCTTCCCGAAGACCGGCGGCGGCTACGACCCGCTCACCTCGGCGCCCGCGCCGATCACCCCCGAGCAGCGCAGGGAAGCCGGCATCGACGCGGTACCGGAGCTTGCCACCCCGGACCCCGGGCGCGCGGCCCCCACCGCGCCGCCGGTGGCGAAGCCGCAAGGGACAAAGCCGGCACCGGCGCCCGGAGATCCCGGGGCACCCGCGCCGGCCGAATAGCGTGCTCCACCTGCGGGTGCTCTGCCCGGCGGAGCGGTCCGAGCAGGTACGCCAGTTGCTGCTGGACGCGCCCGGGGTCGCCCACCTGACCGTGCTGCCGGGTGTCGCGGTGCGGCCGCCGGGCGACGTCCTCGAGGCCACCCTCACCAGGGAGTGCGCCGACGACGTGCTGGACGCGCTGACCAAGCTCGGCGTGGACCGCTCCGGCGGCATCACCCTGGAAGCCATCGACACCGTGCTGTCCGACTCGGCCGACGCGGCGGAGGCGGCGGTGCCCGGCGACCCGGCCGACGCGGTGATCTGGGACGAGCTCATCGCCCGCACCGGGGATGACTCCCGGCTGACCATCAGCTTCCTGGCCTTCCTCAGCATCGCCTGCCTGCTCGCCGCGATCGGCGCGATCACCAACTCGCCGGTCACCGTGGTCGGGGCGATGGTGCTGGGCCCGGAGTTCGGCCCGCTGGCCGCGCTGGCGGTCGGTGTGGTGCTGCGCCGGCGCGACCTGATCCGCCGGGGCGCCAACGCGCTGCTGATCGGGTTCCCGGTCGCCATGGTGATCACCGCGCTGGTCTGGCTGGTCTTCCATCTCACCGGGCTGCTGGCCGACCTGCGGCTGGACAACCTGTCCCAGGTCGACTTCATCTACAAGGTCGGCCCGTTCTCCCTGATCATCGCGCTGCTCGCCGGTGCGGCCGGGATGCTCTCGCTGACCTCGGCGAAGTCCAGCGCACTGGTCGGCGTGTTCATCTCGGTCACCACCGTGCCGGCGGCGGCGTTCGCCATCGTGGCGGCGGTGGAGGCCAGCTGGGACCAGGCGCTGTCCTCGGTGGTCCAGCTGCTGGTCAATCTGGTCGGCATCGTGCTGGCCGCGGCGCTGGTGCTGTGGCTGTCCCCGTCGGCGCGGAAGCACAGAATGGTGGGTAGGCGGCTGTCCGGCGGGTAGTGTCGGAGGCGATGATCCGTCCTTCAGCCGGTCGTCGGCCGGCCGACTCGACGACGACCTCCTTGGTCGTGGTGCGGGCGCTCAATCTCGCCGAGCAGCTTCTCACTCGCCGGCACGGGGCGACCGTGACGTTGGCGGATCCCGAGGATCTGGGCGGCAGCGGCCGCTCGGTGGTGCTCCGGGCGAGGGTCGCGGAGAACCCGTTCGGCCTGCCGCGCAGCCTGGTGATCAAGCACTACCAGCGCGACGCCACGTCGGGGCGGGGGGACCGGTTCCGGCACGAGGCGGCCAGCTGCCAGCTGTTCACCGCGCTGTCCGGTGGGAGCACCAGCCCGGAGCTGATCGCGCATGACCCGGCGAACCGGCTGCTGGTGCTGGAGGATCTGGGGCGCTCGTCCACCCTGGCCGACAAGTTGTTCGGCACCGACGCCGCCGCGGCCGAGCGATGCCTGCTCGCCTGGTCGCGGGCGCTGGGCCGGCTGCACGCGGTCACCGCCGGACGGGAGCACGACTTCGATGCGCTGCTGCGCCGGTTGGGGGAGCGGTCCTGGCGGGATCCGATGGCCGACGACGCCAGGGCGGCGCTGGCCTCGGTGCCCGAACTGGTCGCCGCCCAGCTGGGGGTGACGGTCAGCCCGGCCGCCGCGCTGGAGGCGCACGCCACCGCCCGGCTGCTCGGCGGCACCCGGTACCGCGCGTTCAGCCCGTCGGACACCTGCCCGGACAACAATCTGGTGACCAGCCGGGGCGTGCGATTCGTGGACTTCGAATGGGGCTGTTTCCGGGACGTGGTGCTGGACGCCGCCTACACCCGGATGCCCTTCCCCGGCTGTGAGAGCAGCTTCGCGCTGCCGGCCGGCATGCCCGAGGCGATGCTTGCGGCCTGGCGCTCCGAGGTGGTGGTGGTCTGGCCGGACCTGGACGAGCCGATCCGGTTGACAACCCGGTTGCTCGACGCGCAGCTGCTCTGGGTATGGCTGTGCACGCTGCAGTTGCTGCCCAAGGGCCTGGCCGAGAACGCCCTGATCGGCCGGGATCCGGCCCGATCGCCGCGCGCGCTACTCGCGTTGACCCACTACTGGGCCGGGCTGGCCACGGATGCCGCGGCCGCGCGGCGCCCGGCCACCGCGGAGCTGGCCGAGTCGATGCTGGCGGCGCTGCGCGGCCGGCTCGGTGATGGGCCGGCCGAGCTGCCCCTCTTCCCGGCGTTCCGGGCCCGGGTGCGCGGCTGACCCGTCACGCGCGACGGCCGTCCACATCGCCGAGGAGGGCCCAAACGGCGGATGAGGGGTGTGGAGCGCCAAAAGCACCGACCGTTCGGCAACCGGTCTACGACGCGTCATCCCGTGCTCACCCTCGGTGAGTGCGGGTTCGTGATCGTGTGCAGACGTGACCGCTGAGACCATCGCACCGCTGCCTGACCCCGGGGCCGCCCCGCTGCCGAGGGCCGCGCACAGCCTGGTAGTCCTGGGCGACTCCACCCCCGTCGGTATCGGTGACCCATTGCCCGGCGGGGGGTGGCGAGGATTCGGTCCGCTGCTGCTCGACGCGCTGGGTGAACGCGGCACCGTGCGCTACGCGAACGTGTCGTTCCCCGGTGCGCGGATGGCGTGCGTGCGTAGCCGCCAGCTGTCCGCGGCGCTGCGGATCCGCCCGGAGGTCGCGGTGCTGGTGGTCGGCATGAACGACACGCTGCGCTCGGACTTCGATGCGGCGGGGTTGGACAACGACTACGAGGCAGTGGTCGCGGCCCTGCGGGCGGTCGGCGCCACCGTGCTGACCGTCCGGTTCCACGACCACAGCCAGGTGTTTTGGCTTCCCGGATCGTTGCGCCGCGCACTGCGCCAGCGGATCGAGGAACTCAACGCGGTGACCGACGCGGTGGTGACCCGGCACCGGATCGGCTGCCTGGATCTGCACGCGCTGCCCGGTGGCTACGACCGGGCCACCTGGAGCGCGGACCGGCTGCACCCGTCCGAGTTGGGGCATCGGATGCTGGCCCGCGGCTTCGGGGAACTGCTGGCCGAGGCCGGTTTCGCGGTGCCCAGCCCGGTCAGCCTGGCCCGCTCCGGCGGTCGGGAGGTGACCGCGCTGCACCACCTGGTGTGGCTGCTGTTCAAGGGGCTGCCCTGGCTCTGGCGGCGCGGCCGTGACCTGGTGCCGTACGCCGCGTCGATCGCCTGGCGGGAGTGGCGGGACGGGCGCACGGACGGCGTCAACGCCCGCATCGACGACGGCGAGACGGCCGCGCCGCAGGCGGTCTAGCGCCCGCCTGCCGCAGGCGGTCCAGTAGTCGCCTGCAGCGGGCGGTCCAGTGGTCGCCTGCAGCGGGCGGTCTAACGGCCGCCGATCACACTGAGCTCCGGGTCGTCCAGGCCGCTGGCCTCGGCCTCCGCGCGCCGGTTGACCAGTTCCCGCGCCTGGCCGAGCAGTCGTCGCCCGGTCCGCGGGGCCACGTCGATGTTGAGCAGTGGGCCGACCATCTCGCCGGTGAGCTCGTCGGCGTCCTCGGTGGTGGCCAGGTGCCGGGCCAGCTGCACGACGCGTGGGTCCAGCGGCCGGCGCTCCGGGGACCGCCCGTTGTCGCCGTGCCCGTTGTGTGCGGAGGCGGGGCGCGGCGAGGCGTCGTCGGTTGGCGGCCCGAGGGTGGGCCGGCTGGGCGCCGACACGCGGACCGGCACCGAGCGGGTCGGGCCGCCCTGATCCGGTCGGGAACCCCGCGCCGCGGGGCCGGACTGATCCCGAGGAGCCGACTGATCCCGAGGAGCCGACTGTGCCGCCGGAGCCGCCTGCGCAGGCGCGGCTGGGTGCGCCGCCGGCCCTGATTGGGCTGAGTAACCGGTCGGGGCCGGGTAAGCCGCGTGGGTCTGGTGAGCCAGCGGTCGCGGCTGAGCCGCGGCCGGTTGAGCCGCCGGGCGCGGCTGAGCGGACGGGGCCGGTTGAGCCGACGGGGCCGGGTGAGCTGTGGGCCCGGACCGCGGCGTGGACGGGGCCAGTCGGGCCGGCGGCGGAGCCAACTCAGGCGACCGCAACCACGGCTGGGCCTCGGTGGTCGGCTCGGGGCGCGCGGCGGCCGAGGGAAGTGCGGCTTCGGCGCGGCCGGTCAGCGGCGTGGCCGCCTGCCGGGCCACGGCGGGGGCGGCGGGCTGGTCGTTGGGCGCCGGGGCGGGGGAGACGCTGGCCGCGGCGTTCACCGTGGCGCCGGCCGGGATGCCCAGCTCCGGGGCGTGCACCCCGGTCGACCGGGACACCGCGAGATCCATTGCGGTGATCTCCAGTACCAGTGAGCGCCAGGAGCGGAAGGTCTGCCACGGCGCCAGCACGATCCGGATCATTCGGGGGTAGGGCACCGCGACCGGCGGCGGCAACCCACGGCGGCGCTGTACCTGCCTGCGCAGCTCGGCGAGCAGCACCTCGAACGCCAGGTTCGCCGCGATAGGCACGGTAACCCCGAGCACCACGGTGACCATGTCGTGATCCGCGCGCAGGTAGGCCCAGACGCCGTTGCTGGCCGAGGAGGCGGCCACCGCGACCAGGGTGGCCAGCCGGGCCGGGATCGCCGGCCGGGCGTCCAGTGAGGCGGCCCAGGCCACTCCGGCCATGGACACCGCGAACCCATCGATCACCAGCGGCAACAGGTGCGGGAAGGTGAAGCCCTTGGACGCGGCGAAGGCGCTCTGCTCCTGGTAGGACCACACGCACCCGAGGATCCAGACGGAGGCGACCGCTATCAGCGCGGTACGCATGGGCAGGGAAGCACTGAACCGCCGCCAGCGCCCCTCACCCCCCGGCACGCGATTCCACGCGGCGTCGGGGTCTGGCATGGAGATACCCCCATCTCCGCTCCATCACATGGCCCGTGCTCGGTCTCACTGTAAAGGCTTGGGCCGGCGAGCCACTACCTCGGCTCCCCTGCCCCAGTAGACATCATGTGTGTCGCAGGAAGTGGGCGATTCGTTCCAATGCTTCCTCCAAAAGTGGCAACGCGGTCGCATAGGAACAGCGGATGTGGCCCTCACCAGGGGCGCCGAACACATTGCCGGGGACCACCGCGACACCCTCCTCGTGCAGCAGCCGCTCGGCGAAGGTCTCCGAATCCAGTCCGCTGGACCGGATCGAGGGAAACGCGTAGAACGCGCCGCCTGGCTCCGGGCAGTCCAGCCCGATTTCCCGCAGGCCCTTGACGAACACCCGGCGCCGCCGGTCGTAGTCAGCCACCATCTCCTCGACGTCCGGGCCACCGGAGGCGAGCGCCTCGACGGCGGCCAGCTGGGAGACGTGCGGTGCGCACAGCATCGTGTACTGGTGCATCCGCAGCGCCAGCTCGGCTACCGGCCGGGGCGCGCACAGGTAGCCGACCCGCCAGCCGGTCATCGCGTGCGCCTTGGAGAACCCGCCGAGTAGCACGGTCCGCTCCTGGGCGCCGGGCAGCGAGGACAGGCAGGTGTGCCGACCGGTGTAGGTGAGCCGGTCGTAGATCTCGTCGGAGATCAGGTACAGGTCGTGCCGCTGGGCCAGCGCGACCAGCGCGGCCAGGTCGTCGCGGGTCTGCACGGCGCCGGTGGGGTTGGCCGGCGACCCGATCAGCACGGCCTTGGTCCGCTCGGTGACCGCGGCCTCGATGGCCTCCACGCGCAGCCGGAAACCGTCCTCGGCGCGGGTCGGCACCGGCACCGGGCGGCCGCCGGCGAACGCGACGCACGGCTGGTACGCCACGTAACAGGGCTCCGGGACGATCACCTCGTCACCCTGCTCGAGCAGTACCCGCAGAGTCAGGTCCAGCCCCTCGGACACCCCGGCGGTGATCACGCAGTCCCCGTCCGGGGCGTACTCGACGCCGTATCGGCCGGCCAGCTCGGCGCAGATCAGCTCGCGCAGCCGGAGCAGCCCGGCGTTGGAGGTATAGGTGGTGGCGCCGTGTTCCAGCGCGTAGATCCCCGCCTCCCGGACCCGCCACGGGGTGACGAAGTCCGGCTCGCCGACGCCGAGGGAGATCACGTCCGCGCGCTGGGCGGCGATGTCGAAGAACCGCCGGATACCCGACGGTGGGCACCCGGCGATGACGCGGTTGAGCGGCTTCACGGTGCACAGCCCTTCTACGGAACGACCGGCAGCCGGTGATCGGGTTCCGGTTCCAGGAACGCGTCCCCGTCGCGCTTGTAGGTCTTGAGCACGAAGTGCGTGGCGGTGGAACGCACCCGGTCGATGGTGGACAGCTTCTGCGAGACGAACTCGCTGATGTCCCGCAGGCTCGTACCGGTCAGCGTGCACCGCAGGTCCTGGCTGCCGGAGACCAGGTACACCGAGAGCACCTCGGGGAACCGGGAGATCCGCTCGGCCACGTCGTCGAACCCGACGCCCCGAGCCGGGGTGAGCGAGACGTCGATGAACGCGGTGATGGTCTCCGGCAGATCGGACCGGTTGGCGTGGTTGAACCGGTCCCAGTCCACCACCGCCTTGTAGCGCACGATGATGCCGGCGGCCTGCCACTCGCTGATCAGCTCGCGGACGGTCTGCTCCGGGATGTCGGTCATCGTGGCGATCCGCTCGGGGGTCGCGTGCCCGTCACGGGCCAGAATTTCCAGGATCTCGCGCACGGGCTCGACCTTAACCGGGGCCCGGACCTGCTCCGACACCGCTCGGGGGAGGCGCACCCGGGTGCGCCGAGTGGGCGCGTGTGTTCCCCTAGGTCGGACCTCTCACAGCGGATCTTGAGTCCTTGTAGCGCACCTCACATCTGCCGCACATCATGTGTACATCATCCGCGCGGTCGAGAGCGCCGTCAGGAGCCGGGCTCGGTCCGTTCGCCGCCGGCCGGCCGGGACGACTCCCAGGCGCGCCACTGCTCGAGGGTCTCCTCGGCGAACCGGGCACGCAGCGGGTCCAGCTGGGACCCGGCGTGGCCGCCCGGGGGCAGCGGCTGGCGGCCTTGCAGCAGGGTGAGGTAGCCGCGCAGTGTGTCCACCGCGCGCTCCGCCCCGTCCCGGGCCTCCTTGGCCATCGGTTCGTCCAGCACCCCGCTGCGCAGCGCGGCCAGCCAACCCTGTGCCAACGTCACCAGCAGCAGCATGGCCGCGCCGTCGTAGCTGGCCTTGCCCGGCCTGCTCGGATCCACCCGCTGGTGCAGGAAGGTCCAGGTGGCCTGGTGGTCGTTGAGCGCCTTGGCCACCTCGAACGCGCGCTGGGCATGCTCGCGGACCTCGGCCGGGTCGGTCCACCGGCGCAGCGCCTCCACGTGCCCCTGCAGCCGGGCCAGGTAGCTCATCCGCAGCCCGATCGACCGGCCCTCCCTGGCCGCGGAGTCCTGCCCGCTCGCGCTGACCTCATAGATCAGCTCCAGCCCCCGGCGCAGGCTGGCATCGTCGCTGACCGGGTCGATCAGGAAACGGGCGTACCCGTGGTCCAGGTGGCTGCGTTCCGCCGGCTCCCGGATCAGCTCGTCGCGCAGCTGGCGCGCGGTGTTCCACCACCGCTGCAGGTCCTCGGTCAGCCGCCTGGCGTCGTGCCCGCCGGCCAGTCCGGTGGACACCGTCCAGCGCACCGAACGGAGGTTGTCCAGCACCATCGGCAGCAGCTCGATCAGGATCGCCTTGCCCCCATGTCCGTGCTCGACCCGCCGGAGCAGCCGCTCCAGCACGCCGGTCAGCTTCGGATAGAGCTCGGCGCCGCCGCCGAAGGTGGCCTGGTACTGCAGCATGTATCCCCAGGCGTAGGCGCGGATCTGGTCGCCGAGCGGATCGTCGGCGTGCAGTAGCTGGTCGGCGGCCTCGGCCAACCGGCGGCACCGGTCCGCGCAGTCCTCGCGGCTGCGCCGCAGGTCGAGTTTGATCATTCCGGAGAACCAGCCGGCCGCGCGCAGCGTGTAGTAGTGCGCCAGGAGCACCGCGCGACGGGTGAGCTGGTCGCTGGCCCGCCACCGCGCGACCTCCAGCTCCGGCAGGAAGAGCACCTGGCCCTTCTGGATGGGCCGTCCGGGCAGCGGTGCCAGCTGCCGGGCCATGCTGGCCACGATCAACTCCACCTGGCGCTGGCGGGGCACCACGACCTCGGCGAACGGGGGCCCCTGCGCCGGGTCGTCGATGTGGATGGTGGACAGCGGGGCGCCGGCCATGCTTCCGGTCAGCAGTGCCTCGCTGATGTCCTCCAGCATGGCGATCAGCAGCGTGCGGTGCTCCGGCTGCCCGGTGGCCGCGACGGTGTCGTTCTGCTCGAACCCGAACAGCGGGTTGAACAGGAGCCGGGCCGGCTTGCCGCGCAGCCGGCCGCGCCCGTCGTACTGGTCGTGCTCGAAGACGCTGTCCCAGGTGGAGTGGATGACCTCCAGGTGCTGCGGGCTGTGCCTTATCTTCGACTCGATTCGCCCGCCGTACTCGATCCGGGACAGCGCGCGCCCGGTGTGGTTCGGCCGGCAGAGGTCGGGTCCGGGCAGCATCAGCGCCCGCTGGATGTGTGCGGCCTGCACGCCGTTGCGGACCAGGATCGGTTGGGCGGCGAAGACCTCCTGCAGCAGGCACAGGCCGACGGCCACGGCCAGGCTGGGGGAGTCCACCGTGCGGCTGATGTCGTCCAGCGCCCGGCGAACCGCCGCCGCGACCGGCTCCAGCACCCGGTTCGCCCCGGTGAGGACAAGGGCGGCCTTGGTGTCCGGGCCGTAGGCCTGCACCGCGACGTTCGGAATCGGGGCGTAGTCGACCGCGTCGCCGTCCACGTGGCGGAAGCGGCGGCCGCCGCGCTCCGGCCGGTGGAAGAGCCCGCCGTCCGGAGTGTCCCCGTGCGGGATGACCGGCCCACCCAAGGTGATCTCGGTGGTGGTCAGCTCGCGGTAGTCGACCAGCCAGCTCCGGCCCCGGCCGGCGTCGTCCGAGCCGTGTGGATCGCCCGGAATCCCGCTGAGCGCCGCGATCTTCCGGGCGATCCGCAGCTCCATCAGGCCCCGGGAACCGATCTTCGCCGGGGGCATCTGGGCGGCGAGGTGCATCGCGCTGTCGGCCCTTCGTTGCGACGCGGTGTGCGTGGTGCGGCTGCCCTGACGAGTCGGGGCCTGTTGTGCGGCGAGTGTGCTCGGCCCCCTTGTGAGCCGCAAGACTCTGGAGGTTAAACCTCTCCTGACGGTGTGTAACTAGTCGTAGAGGTGATTTCACCTGTTAGGCCGTTTTTCACCAGGCAGCCGGATGCCACGCTTGTGTTGTGCGAGTCACAGCCCCTTGGAAGGAGGCTCAGCATGTGGACCTTCTGGATGATCTTCGGTTTCTGCTTCCTGATGTTCCTTGCTTTCCAGGCGGGTCGGTCGGCGGACGCGGCTCGGGAGCGCAGCCTGAGGCGGCGGACCGCGGACGAGGTTCGTCGGCTGGCGGACGAGCGGAGGTGGCTGGCCGAGGAGCGGCAGCGCTACCGCGAGGCGGCCCGTCGCTGGAAGGAGACCCGCGACCAGTGGGAGTTGACAGGTCGGGACGCCAGGCCGGTACTCGAGGCGGGGCGGTCGGGCCTGATCGAAACGACCGATGATTCGCCGGGCGGCTCGACCGATGACGACGACCCGCCCGGCGGCACTCCACTCCCCGCCTATGCACATGAGCCCAGCTCGCGGTGAAACGCGATACCCGGCTGGCGTAGCGTCGGGCCGGTGAGTGGCCCGATGAACCGCGGCGACGGCCTGTTCGATCTCGACGTCGATCCCGCGTCCGGCGACGCCGAGCCTGCGTTCGGCACCGCTTCCGGAGCCCGGCCGTCAGCGACCTCCCCGCTGGCGGTCCGGATGCGGCCGCGCGGGCTGGACGAGGTGGTCGGGCAGGCCCACCTGCTGGCCGAGGGAGCTCCGCTGCGCCGGCTGGTCGAGGGAGCCGCCCCCGCCTCGGTGCTGCTCTACGGGCCACCGGGGACGGGCAAGACCACCATTGCCCGGTTGATGGCCGGGCACGGCTCACGCCACTTTGTCGCGCTGTCCGCGCTCTCTTCCGGGGTCAAGGAACTGCGCGCGGTGATCGACGACGCGCGGCGCCGGCTGGACTACACCGGGCAGACCACTGTGCTGTTCATCGACGAGGTGCACCGGTTTTCCAAGACCCAGCAGGACGCGCTGCTGGGGGCGGTGGAGGACCGGTTGGTGCTGCTGGTCGGGGCCACCACCGAGAATCCGTCGTTCTCCGTGGTCAGCCCGTTGCTGTCCCGCTCCCTGGTGCTGAAGTTGGAGTCGCTCACCGACACGGACATCGGCGTGCTGCTGGACCGCGCGGTGGCCGATCCGCGCGGCCTGGCCGGTCGGTACACCGTGGACGGCGAGGCCAGGGCGCAGTTGGTGCGGCTGGCCGCCGGCGACGCCCGGCGCGCGTTGACCGTCCTGGAGGCGGCCGCCGACGCCGCCACCGCGCTGTCCGGTACCGCGCTGTCCGGTACTGCGCTGTCCGATACCGCGCCGTCCGGTACCGCGCTGTCCGATACCGCGCCGTCCGATACCGGGGCGGGCCCCGAGATTGACACCGAGGGCGCCGGGCCGGTGATCGACGCCGAGATCGTGCGCACCGTGGTCGAGGAGGCCTCGGTGCGCTACGACCGGGCCGGTGACCAGCACTACGACGTGATCAGCGCGTTCATCAAGTCCATTCGCGGCTCCGACGTGGACGCAGCGCTGCACTATCTGGCCAGGATGATCGTGGCCGGGGAGGACCCTCGGTTCATCGCCAGGCGGTTGATGGTGCACGCCAGCGAGGACGTCGGAATGGCTGATCCGACCGCGCTGCCGGTGGCGGTGGCCGCCGCGCAGGTCGCGCAGCTGGTCGGCATGCCGGAGGCGCGGCTGGCGCTGGCGCAGGCCACCGTGCACCTGGCCACCGCACCCAAGTCGAACGCGGTGATCAGCGCGGTGGACGCGGCGATCGCCGAGGTCCGGGCCGGCGCGGTCGGCGCGGTCCCGCCGCACCTGCGGGACGGCCACTATGCCGGCGCCGCCCGGCTGGGCAACGCGATCGGCTACCGCTACCCACATGACGTGCCGGAGGCGGTGTTGACCCAGCAGTACCCGCCGGACGAGCTGGTCGGGCGGGATTACTACCGGCCCACCGGCCACGGCGCCGAGCGGGCGCTGGCCGACCGGGTACCCAAACTGCGCCGGGTCATCCGAGGCGAGTAGTCGCCTCCGTCCGCTCGCGGCCCGGCAGGGTGGCCGCCGCCGGGTCGCGGCCGAGCAGGGCCAGCGCGCGGGACCATTCGCCGGCTCCGTCGGCGAGCGGAAGGACCGGGGCGAACGCTGCTCCGGACTGCTCCCGGGTGGGCCCCGCGGGTACGAGCTGGGCGAGCCTGAGGGTTGCGGTGGCCAACTCGCCGTCGGGTTGGTAGGCCACCTCCAGCGCGGTGGCCACGTCCCAGCCGTGCACCACGGTGTCCAGTAGCTGGAAGCCGATCGCCATCCAGGCCGGGAACCGCTGCTCCTCGCTGATCTCCGCGAGCAGGACCCGGCGCTCCAGGTCGCAGCCGGCGAAGGCGCCGGCCAGCACCTGGGCCGAGGTTGCCCAGTCGCGGGCGGGCCGCTGTCCCGGCGCGCGGGGGGCGAACGCCGTGAGCGGCACGTCGGTCTCCCTGGAGACGGCGGCGGCGAATCCGTAGTTCTCTCCGATCATGTGGCTGAGCAGGGCGGATAGGTCCCACGGCGGGCAGGGGGTTGGCCGCTCGGCGTCCTCGGGGTCGACCTGATCCACCACACCGGTGGTCAGCTCCAGGGCCCGCAGGTGCAGCAACCGGAAGTCGATAATCTCCATAGGTAGACCATCTACTATCGCTTATGGTTTGTCCAGCGGTTATCGTCCGACCATGACCGGGCAGCGTCACGACCTCGGCGCGACCTTCGTGCGGCTCAGTCGCGCGGTGGTGGCCGCCGAGCAGCCGGTGCTGGACGAGCTGGGCGTCGAGATGTGGGATTACGTGGTCCTGTCCGCGCTCCGGGACGGCCCGGCGCACTCCCAGTCCCGGCTGGCCGCGGCCACCGGCAGGGACACCACCCGGCTGATTCCGATTCTGGACCGGCTGGAGGCGCGCGGCCTGCTGCGTCGAACCCCCGACCCGGCGGACCGGAGGAACCGGATCGTCGAGCTCACCGACTCGGGCGGCGAACTGGCCGCGAGCTGTCAGGCCGCCATCCGCCAGCTGGAGGCCAGGCTGCTGGCCGGCCTGCCCGAAGACGAGCGCACTGCGTTCATCACCACCCTGGAGCGCCTCGCCGAGCGCATCGCCGCCCAGCGCGGACCGCACTGAGCAGCGTGGCCTGACCTCGCCACCGTGCGGACCCCGCGACGCACGCGGCGAACGCGGCGCACGCGGCGCACGCGGCGAACGCGGGCCGATACCGCTGTTGTATCGGCGCCGACGACAACGCTGCGAGGCGCCGACTGGGCGCCGCGCAGCAGAGCATGCATTGTTCAGGGCGCTCCTAGGGGGCGAGGGTGATGCCTAGGGCGGGGACGTTGGGGCCGGCGCCGGAGCTGAACCGCTTCCAGCTCAGTGGGTCGTGCTCGTCGGTCGCGCGCAGCAGTACCGTGCCGTTTGCCGCCCCGGCCGCGACCCAGGCGCGGACGAGGTCGGTCAGGTCGACGCTGGTCCAGCCCGGTTTGCAGTGCCCGTCATGGCCCTTGGTATCGGTGCTGGCCACCCACGCCCGGTCACCGGACGGCTGGTTGGTCCACCGGGTGGCCGGCCCCACCGCTGGACTGGACCACACCTCCCAGCCTCGCGCCTGGCACGACGCCGACCAGCTCGAGTAGAGCCGCAGGGTGGCCGCGATGATCCGCTGGCCGCGCAGCTGGCTCAGATCCCAGGACAGGAAACTCCTGGCCACCACGGTGCCGTCGTAGCTGCCCAGCCGGATGTCCGGGTCCCCGGACATGTCGATGGTGCTCAGCGTGTTCTGCAAGGTGGTGTCGAACGGCAGCGTGAGCTGGTTGCTCGCGTTGGCCACCACCCGGCTGAGCACCGCCCTGTTGGCCAGCGCCCCGGCCGGCCCAGCCATCAACCGCGGGGTCGAGGGCAGTGACTCGGCTCCGGCCCCGTGGTGGGTCACTCGCAGGGTGAGCGGTGCGATACCGGGTGCCGCCGCCTGCACGGGCAGAGGCTGGACGGCCTGGGCCGGCGGGGGCGCCTCGGCCTGTGCGGGACCGGGCGCCGCCGGGTCGGCCTCCGCTGGACCGGGCGCGGGCGCGGCAGCCTCCGCCGGGTCGGGCGCCGGTGCTGCGGGATGGGGCCCCGCGGCCTGTGCCGCTGGACCGGGCGCGGGTGCGCCAGCCTCTGCGGGGTCGGGCCCCGGCGCCGCGGGATCGGGCGCCTGTGCCGCGGGATCGGGCGCCTGTGCCGCGGGACCGGGCGCCGGTGCCGCGGGGTCGGGCGCCGCGGCCTGTGCCGCCAGGGGAGCACTCACCGGCGGGGGACCCGCCGGTGGCGCTGGCGGCGGCGCGGGGGCCGCGGCCGCCGGGGCGGGGGCGCGGCCGGTGGACTCCAGGGAGGCCACGAAGCCGGTGCGGGTCGCTTCGATGACCAGGTCGGCGCCGGGGCGCGCGCCGGGGTAGGTCGCCCGGTTGCCGGTCAATCGGGGCGCCGGCAGTGGCCCGTCCCAGGCCAGCGCGGTATTGGTGCCGTCGGCGCCGCGCACCGCCGCCGCGTCGGCGCTCTGGCCGCCACCGGACAACCAGAGTGTGTTCGGAGGTGCCGCCGGGCGAACGCTGCCGTCGGGATCGCGGCGCAGGGTCAGGTCGACAGGTACCCAGCGGCCGTCTTGGCGCACCCGGATGGGGCCGCCGGACAGCACGATGGTGCGGGCGCCATCCGGATGCCGGAACACCGTGCCAGCCTCGCTCCGCTGGTCGAGGAGCTCAGTAGGCCGGGTTTGCGCCGGGGCGCCCGGCGGACCCGGCGGTACATGCGGCCTGGCCGGCGGACCCGGCGGGACATGCGGCCCGGCCGGCGGCCCCGGCGGGACATGCGGCCCGGCCGGCGGACCCACGGGGCCATGCGGCCCGGGCTCGGTCGGCCGAGCAACCCGCTGAGCCTGCTCCGGCGGAGGTGCGGCCAGCTGAGCCGGCGGCGGGGCCGGCTGGGCAGGAGGCGGGGCCTGCTCGGCCGGAGGCGGCGCGGCCTGCTGTGCCTGCTGGACCGGTGGGGCGGGTGGAGCGGGTGGGCTGGGTTGGTGTGGGGCGATCGCGGCGACCAGGGACAGCAACAGACCGAGCGTGGCGCCGGAACGTTCGAGCACGCCGCCAGGGTGCGGGCCGGCCCTGTCCACATCAAGATCATCGAATCGGGACACCCACGTAGGAGTGCCTGCTCCGCCCGTTCGAGTGGATCTCCGGCTGGGCCGGGTCGGGCATCAATGCGGTATCCGGGGGCGGTAGCCTGACCGCGCCTGTCTGTGCCTGTCTGGCGGGCGATGCTGTGTAAGGCTTAGGGGCCTGCGCCGAGCGGAGGCCGAGAACTCGGGACTGGGAGAGGCGCGCCATGTCGGCAGGTCAGATCGCCGCGTTGATTGCCGCTGGCGCCTTCGTGCTGCTGGTCGTGCTGCTGGCGATTCCGCTGATCAAGCTTGGCCGCACGCTCGACGAGGCCACGATCGCGATCCGCAAGACGCACGAGGGCAGCGCGCCGCTGTTGCTGCACGCGGACAAGACCATCACGCACGTGAACACCCAGCTGCAGCGCGTCGACGGGATCACCACCAACGCCCGCGCGGTGACCGGCAACGTGTCCGCACTGACCTCGTTGTTCACCGCCACCATGGGTGGCCCGCTGGTGAAGACCGCCGCGCTCTCCTACGGCTTGTCCAAGGCGATCAAGGCACGCCGGGCGAGTAAAGACGCCGGCGGGCGGGGCCGCAAGCGCCGAGGCGCTCGGTGATGAAGCGGCTGTTCTGGCTCGGCCTCGGGGTAGCCACCGGGGTGGTGCTGACCCGCAAGGCGGCCCAGGCCGCGCAACGGCTCACCCCGGCCGGCGTCGGTGAGCAGGTGGGCGACGGGCTGCGCGAGCTGGCGTCCGCGATCGGCGCGTTCGGCGCCGAGGTGCGGGCCGGCATGTCGGAACGGGAGCACGAGCTCACCGATTTCGTTGAGCAACGCACCGGCCAGCCGCTGCCCGGGATGCCCGGCAGCGCACGGTCGGCGACGGCGCGAGCGCCCAGGGCGGGGGATCGGGGTTAGCCTCGATTCTGCCGCCTCCGCCGCGCCGCCGGCGCAGCCGTGTCGCCCGAGTAGCGGGGACGCCGGCGCGCCGGTGTCACCAACCGACCGTGTCATCAGCAAACGTGCCATCAGCACGACCGACCTCAAGAGAGTGCCAGCGTGGAGACCCACGAGATCAGCCGCCGCTTCACCGACCACTTCGTGCGTGCCGGGCACACCCGGGTGCCCAGCGCCTCGCTCATCCTGGACGACCCGACCCTGCTGTTCGTCAACGCGGGCATGGTCCAGTTCAAGCCCTACTTCCTAGGCGAGGCACCGCCGCCGTACCCGCGCGCCACCTCCATCCAGAAGTGTGTGCGCACCGGCGACATCGAAGAGGTGGGCAAGACCACCCGGCACAACACGTTCTTCCAGATGGCCGGGAACTTCTCCTTCGGTGACTACTTCAAGGCCGGCGCGATCGAGCACGCCTGGAACCTGGTCACCGGCTCCCAGGACTCCGGCGGCTACGGCTTCAACCCGGACCGGATCTGGGTCACCGTCTACCAGGACGACGACGAGGCGATCCGGCTGTGGCAGGAGATCGCCGGGCTGCCCCTCGAGCGGATCCAGCGCCGGGACGGCCGGGACAACTACTGGGACATGGGCGTGCCCGGCCCCGGCGGCCCGTGCTCGGAGATCTACTACGACCGGGGGCCTGAGCACGGCAAGGACGGCGGCCCGGTCGTTGACGAGGACCGCTACCTGGAGATCTGGAACCTGGTCTTCATGCAGGACATCCGGGGGGAGCAGAGCCCCAAGTACGGCTACCCGCCGATCGGCGAGCTGCCGAACAAGAACATCGACACCGGGATGGGCATCGAGCGGGTCGCCTATCTGCTGCAGGGCGTGGCCAACGTCTACGAGACCGATCTGGTCCGCCCGGTGATCGCCCGCGCGGAGGAGCTGTCCGGCCTCAAGTACGGCGCGGACCCGGTGAATGACGTGCGGTTCCGGGTGATCGCCGACCACGCCCGGTCCGGCGTGATGATCATCGGCGACGGGGTGACCCCATCCAACGAGGCACGCGGATACGTGCTGCGCCGGCTACTGCGCCGGATCGTCCGCTCGTCCCGGCTGCTCGGTGTGCACGAGCCGGTGCTGGGCGCCTTCGCCGAGGTGGTCCGCGACGAGATGTCGCCGTCCTACCCGGAGCTGGCCACCGACTTCCATCGGATCTCCGCGGTGATGCGCGCCGAGGAGGAGGCATTCCTGCAGACGCTGACCGCCGGCGAGCGGATCTTCGACCTGTCGGTGAAGTCGGTGAAACAGTCCGGCGGCGCCCAGTTGCCCGGCGACCAGGCGTTCGCCCTGCACGACACCTATGGCTTCCCCATCGATCTGACCCTGGAAATGGCCGCCGAGCAGGGCCTGAGCGTCGATGAGCCGGGCTTCCGCCGGCTGATGGACGAGCAGCGCAACAGGGCCAAGGCGGACGCCGCCTCCCGCAAGACCGGGCACGGCGACCTCTCCGCCTACCGCGCGGTGCTGGACACGCACGGCAGCACCGCCTTCCTCGGCTACACCGACCTGGTCACGGAGTCCCGGATCGTCGGGCTGCTGGTGGGCGGGGCGTCGGTGCCGGCCGCCGGCACCGGCCAGGACGTGGAGGTGCTGCTGGACCGCACCCCGTTCTACGCCGAGGGCGGTGGCCAGCAGGCCGACAGCGGGGAGATCCGAGGCTCCGCCAATGGTGGGTTCCGCATCGAGGTCCAGGACGTACAGACTCCGGTTCCCGGGCTGAACGTGCACCGGGGCCGGGTCGTCGAGGGCGAGGCGCTGCTGGACGCCGAGGTGCATGCCGAGGTCGACGTGACCCGCCGGCAGGCCATCTCCCGCTCGCACTCCGCCACCCACCTGGTGCACGCCGGGATGCGCCGGGCGTTGGGCGACGCCGCCGCGCAGGCCGGCTCGCTGAATGCCCCTGGACGGCTGCGCTTCGACTTCACCTCGCCCGCCGGGGCGGTGCCGCCCTCGGTGCTGGCCGACGTGGAGGACGAGGTCAACGCGGTGCTGCTGGACGACCACGAGGTGCGCGCGTTCGTCACCACGCTGGACGAGGCCCGCAAGATGGGGGCCATGGCGCTGTTCGGCGAGCGCTACGGCGACGCGGTGCGGGTGGTGGAGATCGGCGACTACTCCCGCGAGCTGTGCGGCGGCACGCACGTGCACCGGTCCGGGCAGCTGGGCGTGATCAAGTTGCTCTCCGAGGCGTCCATCGGCGCCGGGGTGCGCCGGGTGGAGGCGCTGGTCGGGCTGGACGCGTTCCGCTTCCTGGCCAAGGAGCACGTGCTGGTCAGTCAGCTCTCCGAGCAGTTCAAGGCCCGCCCCGAGGAGCTGCCGGACCGGATCGGTTCGGTGCTGGAGCGGCTGCGCGACGCGGAACGCGAGCTGGAGAAGGTGCGCGCGGAGGCGGTGCTCGCCTCGGCCGGCGCGCTGGCCGCTGGCGCGGAGGACATCGACGGCGTGGCGCTGGTCGCGGCGGCCGCCCCGGACGGCGTGCCGGGCAATGACCTGCGCGCGCTGGCCTCCGACGTGCGCGGCCGGCTGGGCGCCCGCCCCGGGGTGGTCGCGCTGTTCAGCGCCACCGGCGACAAGCTGTCCTTCGTGGTCGCCACCACCGAGGCGGCCAGGGGCAAGGGTCTGGCCGCGGGCAAGCTGGTGCCCGCCTTCGCCGGCGCGATCGGGGGGCGCGGCGGCGGCAAGCCCGACCTCGCCCAGGGCGGCGGGACCAACCCGGCCGGGGTGCCGGACGCGGTGGCCGCGCTGCGCGCCACGCTGCGGGACGGCGCGTCGGGCACCCGCGCCTCGGGGTGAGCGCCGGCGGCGGAGCAGGCGCGGCGGGTCGGCGACTGGGAGTGGATGTCGGCTCGGTGCGGGTAGGGGTCGCGGTGAGTGACCCCCGTGGGTTCCTGGCTACCCCGCTGGTTACTCTCCGACGTGACGAGCGGGACGGCTCGGACCTCCGCCAGCTGGCCGAGCTCGTCACCGAGTACGAGGTGGTTGAGGTGGTGGTCGGTCTGCCCCGCACGTTGGCGG
Organism: Pseudonocardia sp.; assembly: GCA_036402515.1. Lineage (GTDB taxonomy): Bacteria > Actinomycetota > Actinomycetes > Mycobacteriales > Pseudonocardiaceae > Pseudonocardia. Next base: position 40,279 of record DASWST010000001.1, on the reverse strand, counting down.
GCCGGGAAGGCCCGGCCGCCGAGGCCGCTCGGCACTATGCCGACCTGCTCGCCGCGCGGATCCCGGTGCCGGTGCTGCTTGCCGATGAGCGGCTCTCCACAGTGGTCGCCACCCGGGCGCTGCGCGAGCGCGGGGTGCGCGGCCGCAAGCAGCGCGCCGTGGTGGACCAGGCCGCCGCCGTGGAGATCTTGCAGGGCTGGCTGGATGCCCGCCGTCCGGCCGGCGGCGGGACCGACGGATGACCGGAGTGGACTCCCGACGGAGTGGGTCAGGGTGGGATCGCCCCGAACGTGACACGCCGACAACGCCGGACCAGGCCACCGAGCCGCTGGCGGCCATCCGCGCCTGGGATCAGCCGGTCGAGCCGCCGACGGCCGGGACGAGCCGCCCGAATGCTGGGACGAGCCGTCCGGAGCCGCCGAACCCGGTGACGGGCCGCCCGGAGCCGCCGAACCCCGTGACGAGCCGCGCCGAGACGCCGAACCCCGGCACCAGCCGCCCGGACCGAACCAGCGACCCGACCCGAACCAGCGACCCGACCCGAGCCCGCGGCGCGACCGGGGCCGGCCGAGGAGAGCCGAGGCCCCGACCCCATACCGGGCCAGGGGGCCCACGGGGGCCCGGTGGGACGCGGACCCGCCCCGGGCGCTCGTGGCGCGGTCCGCTGCTGGGCCTGCTCGCGTTCGGGTCGATCGCGTTGGTGGGGGCTTACCTGCTGTACCGGTCGCTGTTCGGCGTGCCCGACTACGACGGGCCCGGCCAGGGCGACGTGATCGTGCAGGTCAACGCGGGCGACACGACCAGGGCGATCGCCGCCGAGCTGGCCCGCGAGGACGTGGTGCGCAGCGCCAGGGCGTTCACCGAGGCGGCCGCCGAGGACGAGGAACGGGCCAGGTCGGTGCAGCCCGGCTACTACCAGCTGCGCCTGCGGATGTCCGGCGCGGACGCCGTGGAGTTGATGCTCGATCCGCGGTCACGGGTGGGCCAGCTGGAGATCAAGGGCGGCGTGCAGCTGGACGACACCCGGGGCCCGGACGGTTCGGTCACCCCCGGCGCGCTGTCGTTGATCTCCCGGGCCACCTGCGCGACCCTCAACGGGGCCAGCACCTGCATCACCCCCGACCAGCTGCGCACCGCGATGGCGAGCACCCCGCCGGCCCAGCTCGGTGTGCCCGGTTGGGCGCTGGCCGACGTGGCCAAGGCCGACCCTCGGCGCCGGCTGGAGGGGCTGTTCGCGCCGGGCCGCTACGACGTGCGCCCCGGCGGCTCCGCGCGCGATGTGCTGCGCACCCTGGTGACCAGCTCGGCGGCCCAGTACGAGACGTCCGGGCTGACCGCGGCGGCCCAGCAGAGCACGTTCAGCCCGTATCAGCTGCTGGTGATCAGCTCGCTGGTGGAGAAGGAAGGCATCACGCCGGACTTCGGGAAGATCGCCCAGGTGATGTACAACCGGCTCGGCGACCGGGTGCGCCTGGAACTGGACTCCACCGTGAACTACCCGCTGGACCTGCAGTCGGCGCGCACCAGCGACGCGGACCGGACCCGGGCCGGCGGGTACAACAGCTACCTCAACTACGGTCTGCCGCCCACCCCGATCGGCGCCCCGGGTCAGCGGGCCATCCAGGCGACATTGCACCCCGAGCCCGGACCGTGGATGTTCTTCGTCCGGTGCCAGAAGGACGGCACGTCCTGCTTCGCCACCACGCTGCCGGAACATCAGCAGAACGTGCGCGCCGCGATGGCGGCCGGGGCGTTCTGAGGTGGCTGGCGAGGCCGGCCCCCGCCGAGCCGCGGTGCTGGGTTCCCCGGTGGGCCACTCCCGCTCGCCGGCGCTGCACCGGGCGGCGTACGCCGCGCTCGGGCTGACCGGCTGGCGGTACGACCCGATCGAGTGCGACGAGGCGGCGCTGCCGGGGTTGGTGGACCGGCTCGGCCCGGAGTGGGTGGGGCTGTCGGTCACCATGCCGGGCAAGCGGGCCGCGCTGGCCAGGGCGGAGCAGCGCACTGAGCGGGCAGTGGCGGTCGGCGCGGCGAACACCCTGGTCCGGCTGCCGGACGGGCGGTGGCGGGCGGACTGCACAGATATCGACGGGGTCACCGGGGCGCTCACCGAACGCGGCTGGTCGGGTACCCGGTCCGGCGCGGCGCTGGTGCTCGGCGCCGGGGCCACCGCGGACGCCGCCGTCGCCGGGCTGGCCGAGCTGGGCGTCGGGCAGCTGACCCTGATGGTGCGCAACCCGGCGCGGGCGGCGGGCACGGCGGCGGTGGCCAAGCGGTTCGGGCTGGCCGCCGAGGTGGTCGGCTGGGACCCCCGGCTGCCCGGGGTGGACGTGGTGGACGTGGTGGTCAGCACGGTGCCGGCGGGAGTGGCCGACGAGTGCGCGCCGGCCGCCGCCCGAGCTGAGTTCGTGCTGGACGTGGTCTACCACCCGTGGCCGACCCCGATGGCCACGGCGGTCGCGGCCGCCGGCGGGCGGCTGGCCACCGGGCTGGACATGCTGCTGCACCAGGCGTTCGGCCAGGTGGAGCAGTTCACCGGGCGCCCGGCACCGAGGGCCGCGATGGCCGCGGCGCTCCCCGACCGGGTCCCGGCCTAGTGCCCATGCCTTGGCCGACCACAAGAGCTACGGGTTGACCTTGGTGATGATCCGCTCGGCGTAGCGCTCCAGGTGGGCGATCTTGTCCGCCAGCGGCTCGGTGTCCGGCCCGAGGATGTAGGGCAGCCGGAAGCCGACGATCACATCCGTGACACCGCGGTCTTCGAGCCGCTTCACTCCGTCCGCTGTGTACGCGTCCAGCGAGATGACGTGGATCTCGAACGGCTGGTCCGCCGTGCCCTCCGCGCGCCGGATCGCGGCCAGCTTGTCCAGCAGCGCGTCCAGTTCCTCGCCCGGCCCGCCGGCGTGCATCCAGCCGTCCCCACGCCGCGCCGCGCGCCGCAGCGCTGGATCGGAGTGGCCGCCGACCAGCAGCGGAATGGGCTCGGCCGGCGTCGGTGCCATCTTGATCGCCGGGAAGTCGTAGAACTCGCCGTGGAATTCGAAGTAGCCGCCCCTGGTCAGGCCGCGCACCACGTCGATGCACTCGTCCATCCGCCGACCCCGCCGCTCGAACGGCACTCCCATGATCTCGAAGTCCTCCGGCCAGGGGCTGACCCCGACGCCGAGGGCGAGCCGGTTGCCGGTCAGCGCGGCGATGGACGCGGCCTGCTTGGCGACCAGCACCGGGGGCCGCACCGGCAGCTTGAGCACGAACGGGGTGAACCGCAGGCTGGTGGTCACCGCACCCATCGCGGCGATCAGTACGAACGTCTCGATGAAGTCCTTGTCCTCGAGGAACTCGCGGCTGCCGTCCGGGGTGTACGGGTAGGTGGTGTCCGACTTCTGGGGGTAGGCCAGGCTGTCCGCGACGGTGACGCTGGCGTACCCGGCGGCCTCCGCGGCCCGGGCGAGCGGCAGGTAATAGCCGGCGTCCGTCATTGCCTCGGCATAGGTGAATCTCATGTGCCCCACTCCCTCGGTTCGTCCAGAGAATAGAACACGTTCTCGTTTTTCGCCCGCCCCGTGCGCCGACTGCCGTCGGCAATCGTGTTCCTGGTTGTAACACGGGGTCACCTAGCCGTCATGGCCGCTTCTTACTGTCGCGTCGTTCACCTGATCGTGCACGCCTGGGCGTCACGAGCCGGCTGGAGGCGTTGATGGCAGAAAGCACTGACGCAGCCATCGTCAAATCGCGCGGCGGCGGCGCGCGATTTCGGCGGTGGGCCGCCAAGGAGTCGATCGAGGACTACTCCCTGCGGTTCGCACCCACCACATTCCGCCGCTGGGCGCCGATGATGGTCGCCTCCACCGCGCTGGGCGGCATCGCCTACCTGGCCGACTACGCGATCGGCGCCTCGGTGGTGCTGGCCAACGGCACGCCGAGCGCACTGATCGGGATCCTGCTGGCCGCCGCGGTCATCTTCATCACCGGAATCCCTATCGCCTACTACTCGGCGAAGTACGCCTTGGACATGGACCTGCTCACCCGCGGCGCCGGGTTCGGCTACTTCGGCTCGACGCTGACCTCGCTGATCTACGCCAGCTTCACGTTCATCTTCTTCGCGCTCGAAGGCTCGATCATGGCCCAGGCATTCCAACTGGGGCTGCACATTCCGCTGCCGATCGGCTACCTGATCACCTCGCTGATGGTGATTCCGATCGTCATCTACGGGATGAAGGCGCTGACCAAGCTGCAGGCGTGGACCCAGCCGATCTGGTTGCTGATCTTCGTGGCGCCGCTGATCGCACTGGCCGTGCAGCAGCCCGAGGCGTACTCGAAGTTCCTGGCCTACGCCGGCCCGTCCGAGGGGAGCGGGGTGCACCTGCTCGGCGTCGGGCTGGCCGCCGGCGTCGCACTCTCGCTGATCGCCCAGATCGGCGAGCAGGTCGACTACCTGCGCTTCATGCCGCCGCTCACCCCGGCCAACCGGTGGAGCTGGTGGGCCGCGGTGCTCTCGGCCGGCCCGGGGTGGGTCATCCTCGGCGCGGTCAAGCAGCTGTCCGGCGGGCTCCTGGCGGTGTGGATCCTGGACCAGGTCGGGCAGGCCGCCGCGGTGGAGCCGATCCAGCAGTTCACTCACGGCCTCGGCCTGGTGCTGCCCACCTGGGCGGTGCTGCCGGTCGCGGTGTTCTTCGTGGTGCTGTCCCAGATCAAGATCAACGTCACGAACGCCTACTCCGGGTCGCTGTCCTGGTCGAACTTCTTCTCCCGGGTACTGCACGCGCACCCCGGCCGGGTGGTCTGGATCTTCCTGAACGTCGGGGTGGCACTGGCACTGATGGAGCTCGGCGTGTTCGGGTTCCTGAACGCGGTGCTGGGCTTCTACTCGAACGTGGCGATCGCCTGGATCGGCGCGGTGGTGGCCGACCTAGTGATCAACAAGCCGATGGGGTGGAGCCCGTCCTACATCGAGTTCAAGCGGGCCCACCTGCGTTCGGTCAACCCGGTCGGGTTCGGCTCGATGGTGATCGCCTCGGTGTTCTCCATCCTGGCCTTCTTCGGGGTGTTCGGGGCGCTGATGGCCGCGTACTCGCCGTTCCTGGCGCTGGTCATCGCGTTCGTGCTGTCCCCGGTGCTGTGCGTGGCCACCAAGGGCAAGTACTACCTGGCGCGGGAGGACACGCTGGAGCCGCCGATGCTGGACGAGACGGGCGCGCTGTCCGTCGCGGTTCTGCGCTGCGGCGCGTGTGACACCGACTACGAGCGCCCCGACCTGGCGGCCTGCCCGGTCACCGAGGGCGGCGTGGTGTGCTCGCTGTGCTGCAGCCTGAACAGCACCTGCGGCGACCAGTGCAAGAAGCCGGGAGACGGTCCGGTGGACCTGGCCACGCCGACGGCGGCGCGCGCCCCGGTAGGGGGATCTTAGGAAACCCCTGATCGGGTGGCTGGGGTCTCTTGCGGCCCTGGCCGAAGGCGGCGCAGGAGGGGTGGCCGGGGGCTGGGGGTCGGCCACCCTTCCTCGTGGCTTTCCTTGACCAACTCTCAGCAATGCACCGACCATTAGTGGACCAACGTCGAGGAGAGGTGTCCGTACGCCACTTCGCGCCCTGAATGGGGATGGTCCGCAATGTCCGCGAGACTCAGGAACGGGTTCGCTACCGCCTTCGCATCGACCGCACTGTCCGGCGCTCTGGTCTTTGGCCTGACCGGCACGGCCGTCGCGGCGCCCGCGACCCAACCAGCCGCGTCGACCGCGGCGCCCACGACCGCCGCACTGGTCAGAAGTGACCGCTATGACGACCGGAACCGCGACCGTGACCGCTTCCGCTGCTACCGCGACTGGCACTCATGGTCCGATAACAGCGACAACTGGGACGGCGGTAACTGGGACCGCGCCAATTGGGATAGCAACGACAGTTGGGGGCGTCACGCGTCCGACCGTCACCACGACGGCTGGTTCACCCTGATCTGTCACAGGTAGCGACGCCTGAGCGGGGGAGGCCGTCCGATCCGGGCGTGCCGCTCGGTCAGGGGGCGAGCAGCCGAGTGGTGATGTCGGCGGCCGGGCTGGTGTCGCGCAGCGCGTCGACCAGCGCGGCGGTGGCGGCGTCCAGCTCGGGGTCGGACAGCCCGCCGAGCGCGTCCAGGATGAACACCGCGCGGGTGGTCTCAGTGGTCAGCCGGGTGCGCACACACTGTCGCCAGTTCCACCGGCGGCAGGTGGCGCCGCGGTCGTCCCGCCACACCACCTCGCCCGGCTGGGGGTGCTCGGTGGCGGGTGCGCCGCTGGCCACGGTGTCGAACGGCTCGTCGCCGGCGGCGCGGACCAGGCGCAGCGGACCCTGGTAGGCATCGACGTCCTCACCTCCGATGGGCAGCAGGTGGGCGACCGAGACGGCGTTGTAGCTGTCGGTGAGCCGGTCGATCCGGGGCAGCCCGTCTGGTACCCGGCGCAGCAACGCCTCGACGCTGGGGCGGAACCGCTGTGGCTTCGCGCCGAACGCGCGGAACGCCTCCCGCCACGCGATGACGTGCGGATGCTGATCCCACCCGGTCGCGAACTCGCCATGGTGGCGCGCCTCCGCGTCGGCCAGCAGCTTCTCGCTGCCGGCGTCGCTGGGGCCGGGGGTGAGGTTCTCCGCGAGGATCAGGCTGGCGCGGTAGTCGGGGCGCAGCGCGTAGACGGCAGGGTCGACAAAGGCAGTGGACAACCAGCTCACCATGGTGCCGGGAACGTAACACGCGGTCGGCCGAGCACCCGGGAGGATCCTGCACGTGGCGGGTGTGTGGGGCAGGATAACTCGACACCCGGCGCCGCTTGAGGAGTGGCGTGGCGGCGGTGGTCGGGATAGGCGCGTGCCGCCGTAACACCGCGGACACCTGGCGGTGACACGAGATGCTTAGCGTTCCCGCGTCGGTGAAGGGAGCTCACGGTGCTGTTGTCCCCGCACGAACAGGAGCGGTTGCTGATCCATCTGGCGGCTCGACTTGCGCGGGAACGGCAGGACCGAGGGCTGCGGCTGAACTACCCGGAGGCGGTCGCGGTGATCAGCTCGTATGTGCTGGAGGGAGCCAGGGACGGGCGCTCGGTGGCCGACCTGATGGCCGCCGGCCAGCGGGTGCTGACCAGCGCCGAGGTCATGGACGGGGTGCCCGAGATGGTCACCTCGGTGCAGGTGGAGGCCACCTTCCCGGACGGCACCAAGCTGGTCACCGTGCATCGGCCGATCCAATGATCCCGGGCGAGTACGTGCTGGCCGCCGAGCCGGTACTGGTGGACCGGGAGACCATCGAGCTGACCGTGGTGAACACCGGCGACCGGCCGGTTCAGGTGGGCTCGCACTACCACTTCGCCGCGGTCAATCCGGCGCTCTCGTTCGACCGGGAAGCGGCCGAAGGAAAGCGGCTGGCCGTGCCGGCCGGTACCGCGGTCCGGTTCGAGCCGGGTATGCAGCGGGTCGTTGCGTTGACCCCGCTGGGCGGCACCGCCACAGTGCCCGGGTTGAGGCTTCCGTCTTCGGGGCAGCCCTCATGAGCTGGGAGATCGACCGGGCGCGGTACGCCGAGCTGTACGGGCCCACGGTCGGCGACCGGGTGCGGCTGGCCGACACCGACCTGTTGATCGAGGTCACCGAGGACCGCTGCCGGGGTCCGCGCGGCGGCGACGAGGTGGTGTTCGGCGGCGGCAAGGTGATCCGCGAGTCGATGGGCCAGTCCCGCACCTCGCGCGCCGAGGGCGCTCCGGACCTGGTGATCACCGGTGCGCTGGTGCTGGACCACTGGGGCGTGATCAAGGCCGACATCGGGGTGCGCGACGGCCGGATCGTCGGGCTGGGCAAGGCCGGCAACCCGGACACCATGGACGGCATCGATCCCGCCCTGGTGATCGGGCCGAGCACCGAGATCATCGCCGGCAACGGGCTGATCCTGACCGCCGGCGCGGTGGACTGCCACGTCCACCTGATCAGCCCGACGCAGGCGCCCGAGGCGATCGGCTCCGGGGTGACCACCTGGATCGCCGGCGGTACCGGGCCGGCCGACGGCACCAAGGCGACCACGGTGACCCCCGGCGCCTGGTACCTGGCCCGGATGCTGCGCGCGATGGACTCGCTGCCGCTGAACGTGGCGCTGCTCGGCAAGGGCAACACCGTCGGGCTCGAGGCGATGCGCGAACAGGTGGCCAACGGCGCGTCCGGCTTCAAGCTGCACGAGGACTGGGGCTCCACGCCCGCCGCGATCGACGCCTGCCTGCGGGTTGCCGAGGAGACCGGCGTCCAGGTGGCCATCCACACCGACACGCTCAACGAGGCCGGCTACGTGGCGGACACCCTGGCCGCGATCGCCGGGCGGGGCATCCACGCGTACCACACCGAGGGCGCCGGCGGCGGGCACGCGCCGGACATCATCACCGTGGCCAGCGAGCCGTACGTGCTGCCCAGCTCCACCAACCCGACCCGGCCGCACACGGTGAACACGCTGGCCGAGCACCTGGACATGCTGATGGTCTGCCACCATCTTAAGCCGTCCGTGCCAGAAGACCTGGCGTTCGCGGAGAGCCGGATCCGCCCCTCCACCATCGCCGCCGAGGACCTGCTGCACGACCTCGGCGCCATTTCCATGATCGGCTCGGACAGCCAGGCGATGGGCCGGGTCGGCGAGGTCATCCTGCGCACCTGGCAGACCGCGCACGTGGGCAAGAGGCGCTGGGGTTCGTTGCCGGGCGACGGGGCCGCCGACAACCACCGGGCGCGGCGCTACGTGGCCAAGTACACGATCTGCCCGGCCGTGGCGCACGGGCTGGACGACGAGATCGGCTCGGTCGAGGTGGGCAAGCTGGCCGACCTGGTGCTCTGGCACCCGGCGTTCTTCGGGGTTCGCCCATCGCTCGTGATCAAGGGCGGGTTCATTGCCTGGGCCGCGATGGGGGATGCGAACGCCTCCATCCCGACCCCGCAGCCGGTGCTGCCCCGCCCGATGTTCGGCGCGTCCCCGGAGGGCGCCTCCGACACGTCGGTGCACTTCGTCGCGCCCGGTGCGCTCTCCGACGGCTCGGATCTGGCCGACCGGCTCGCGGTACGCCGGCGGCTGGTGCCGACGAAGGACACCCGAGGCGTCCGCAAGGCCGACCTACCGAACAACGACGCGCTGCCCCGGATCGAGGTGGACCCGGAGACCTTCACCGTGCGGATCGACGGCGAGGTGGCGGAGGAGGCGCCGCAGGTGGAGCTGCCGATGGCCCAGCGCTACTTCCTGTTCTGATGACTCTGCTGACTGGCCTGCTGGCGCCGGCGGCGGGCAACGCGGGGTTGTTGTTGCTCGCGGACTCGCGGGTGCCCTCCGGTGGGCATGTGCACTCCGGCGGGGTGGAGGCGCTGGTCGACCGGGGCCTGCTGCGCGACGTCGAGGACCTCGCCCTGTTCCTGGCCGCCCGGATCCGCACCACCGGCCTGGTCACCGCCTCGCTCACCGCCGCCGCGAACGCCGTGAGTGGTATTGGTCCCTATAGCGACCAATACCACTCACAGGGCTGGAGCCGCTGGGACATGGCGGTGGAGGTGCGGACGCCGGCCAAGGCGCTGCGCGAGGCGTCCCGGGCGCAGGGGGCGGCGCTCATGCGGACCGCGGTGCTGGCCTGGCCGGAGGACGGCGCCGTGCGCGCGCTGGCGCAGCTGGGCCGGCCGCACCAGCCGCTGGTGTTGGGCGCCGCATCGGCGGCGGCTGGGGCGACCCCGGCGCAGGCCGCCGCGCTGGCGGTGCACCACCTGGTTGGCGGGGCGGCCACCGCTGCTGTCCGGCTGCTCGGGCTGGACCCGCTGCGGGTGGCGGCGGTGCAGGCCGGGCTGGCATCGCTGGCCGACGACACGGCCGCCCGGGCCGCGGCGGCCGCCGAGCTGGCCGTGCACGCCGACGACCCCGACCTGCTGCCGGCCGACGCCACCCCGTTGCCGGAGATCATGGCCGAACTGCACAACGCCTCGGAGGTGACCCTCTTTGCATCTTGACCACGCGAAGTTCGACTACGCCCCGCTCCCGGCCGGGCCGCGCCGGGGATACCGGATTGGCATCGGCGGCCCGGTCGGCGGCGGCAAGACCGCCCTGGTCGCGGCGCTGTGCGCGCAGCTGCGCGACGAGCTGTCCGTGGTGGTGGTGACCAACGACATCTACACCGAGGAGGACGCCGAGTTCCTCCGCCGGCACGCGGTGCTGCCCGACGACCGGATCCGCGCGGTGCGCACCGGCTGCTGCCCACACACCGCGATCCGCGACGACATCACTGCCAACCTGGCCGCCGTGGAAGAGCTGGTCGCCGCGCACGACCCGGAGCTGGTGCTGGTGGAAAGCGGCGGGGACAACCTCACCGCCACCTTCAGCTACGGCCTGATCGACGCGCAGATCTTCGTGGTGGACGTGGCCGGCGGGGACAAGGTGCCGCGCAAGGGAGGTCCCGGGGTGATCCGGTCCGACCTGCTCGTGATCAACAAGGTGGATCTGGCGCCGCTGGTCGGCGCCGACCTGGAGGTCATGCGCACCGACGCGGAGCGGGTCCGGGATGGCCGCCCGACGGTGTTCACCTCGATCCGCAACCAGCCCGAGGTGCCGGAGGTGGTGCGCTGGGTGCGCGAGAAGCGCGCCGCACTGGTCGGCACCGGATGATTGCGGCGTGAAGGCGGCTGCCGAGCTGGAGGTCGACACCGGGCAGCGGATGCGCTGGCGGGCGGAGCCGCCGGTGGTGCTGCGCCGCACCGGGCCGGCCCAGGTGCACCTGGTGCAGGCGGCCGGCGGCCCACTCGGCGGCGACGAGCTGGCGCTGCACCTGCGGCTGGCGCCCGGCACCGAGCTGACCGTGGCCACGGCGGCGGCCAGCGTGGTCCAACCCGGCCGGCCCGGCTCCGGCCCGGCCCGCTGGTCGGTGACCGTGGAGCTCGGCGAGGGCGCCCGGCTGCGCTGGTGGCCGGAGCCGACCGTGGTCTGCGACCGCGCCGAGCTGCACGCCAGCCTGCGGCTGCGGCTGGCCGAGGGGGCGGCGGCGCTGGTGCGCGAGGAGGTACAGCTGGGCCGGCACGGGCAGCGCGGCGGGCGCTACCGGGGCGAGCTGGCAGCCGACTACGCCGGGCAGCCGCTGATCCGGCACACCACCGTGCTGGACGGCGCCGACCCCGCACTGACCGGGCCCGGAGGCACCGCCGGTCAGCGGTTGCTGGCCACCGTGCTGGGCGCGGGCGGCCAGCCGGTGCCGCCGTTGGACGAACCGGTGGGGGATGTCGCCGGGCTGCGCTGGGCCCGCCATGAGCTGGCCGGACCGGGATGGCTGCTGGTGGCGCTGGCCGAGGAGCGGGCCGCGCTGTCATCTCTGGTTAACACCGCGGCCGGGGTAGGTCACCAGAACGAAACAGGTCCGGAACTGGCCGGCCACACCCGGAAGATGTGCTGATAGGCGACTCACCACGGCGGTGAGGCGCACCTAGGGTTCCGCCGGCCGGCGTCAGTTGATCGGTCGGGGCTGGTCCGAGAGGTGCAGGCGGGCCCGTTTCCAGGCGCGCTCCACGGCGGGACAAAAGCCCGGGAGGTCAGCCGTCCCGGCTGTCGAACGGCCGGGAATCGACCCCCGGAGGGCTCCGCGTGTCGCACAGTCACCACGGCCATGGTCATGGCCACCAGCACCAGCCAGATCCATCGCTGCATGACAACTACGGCCCCGAGGCCCGGTTCGCGGTGGAGGCCGAAGCCACGCTGCCCACCACCAAGTGGGAGGAAGAGATCGCCCGCGGCCTGGAGCTCGGCCTGCCCGGCGCTGACTCCATCGTGGACAAGCGCATCCCGACGTTCTCCCGGGGCGAGCTGCCGCATTTTGCCGGCATCAACACCTTCCTCAAGGCGCCCTATGTCGAGGACGTGCGGCGCTGCGGCGAGTACGACGTGGCGGTGCTGGGCGCCCCGTTCGACGGCGGCACCACCTACCGCTCCGGCACCCGGTTCGGCCCGCAGGGCATCCGCAAGATCTCCGCCCTGTACGGCCCCTACAGCTTCGAGCTGGGGGTCGACCTGCGCGAGACGATCACCATCTGCGACCTCGGCGACATCTTCACCATCCCGGGCAATATCGAGAAGACGTTCGACCAGATCAGCAAGGCGGTCTCGCACGTCTACTCCTCCGGGGCGTTCCCGGTGGTACTCGGCGGCGACCACTCCATCGGCTACCCGACCACCCGAGGCATCGCGCCGCACCTGAACGGCGGCAACCTGGGGATCATCCACTTCGACCGGCACGTGGACACCCAGGAGACCGACCTCGACGAGCGGATGCACACCACCCCGTGGTTCCACGCCACGGACATCCCCAACGTGCCGGCCAAGAACCTGGTGCAGATCGGCATCGGCGGCTGGCAGGCACCCCGGCCCGGGGTGAAGGTCGGCCGGGAGCGCGGCACCACGGTCATGACGGTGACCGACTGCGTGGAGATGGGCATCCGGGAGGCGGCCGAGCGCGCGCTGGACGTGGCCTGGGACGGCGCCGACGCGGTGTGGCTGTCCTTCGACGTGGACTGTCTGGACGCCGCGTTCGTGCCCGGCACCGGGTGGCCGGAGCCCGGCGGGTTCCTGCCCCGCGAGGTGCTCAAGTTCATCCAGATCATCGCCGATGCCAGGCCGCTGGCCGGCATCGAGGTGGTGGAGTGTTCGCCGCCCTACGACAACGCCGAGATCACCGCCCTGATCGCCACCCGGGTCATCTGCGACACGCTCGGTTGCCTGGTGCGGTCGGGACACCTGCCGGCCCGGAAGGAACCGACCTGATGACCGTCACCGCTGCCCGCGACGGCGCCGCCGACTCCGGCGACCTGGCCGCGCTGGGCTACTCCCAGCAGCTGCACCGGGGGCTGGGGCCGTTCGCCTCGTTCGCCTCCGGATTCTCCTTCGTGTCCATCCTGACCACGGTGTTCCAGCTGTTCATCCTGGGCTTCGCGTTCGGCGGCCCGGCCTACATCTGGACCTGGCCGCTGGTGTTCGTCGGCCAGTTCGCGGTCGCGCTGGTGTTCGCCGAGCTGTCCGCGCGGTACCCGATCGCCGGGGCGATCTACCAGTGGTCGCGGCGGGTGTCCACCGACCCGGTGGGTTGGATGGCCGGCTGGCTGATGCAGATCGGCTACATCATCAGCGTGGCGGCCATCGCGATCGCGCTGCAGGCGGTGCTGCCCGAGGTGTGGAGCGGCTTCCAGCTGGTCGGCGGGGACCCGTCCCCGACCTCGCCGTCCGGGGCGCTGAACGCGATCCTGCTGGGCTCGATCTGCATCGCGCTGTGCGTGGTGATCGCCTCGTTCGGGGTGACCAAGATGGCGGCGATCACCCGGGTCGGCGTGACGTTCGAGATCGCCGGGGTGATCCTGGTGATCGTGCTGCTGTTCGCGCACGCGCAGCGCGGGCCTTCGGTCGTGTTCGAGACGAACGGGGTGCAGGGCGGCGGCTCCTATGTCTTCCCGTTCCTGGCCTCCATGCTGATGGCCGCCTACGTGATGTACGGCTTCGACAGCGCCGCCGAGCTCTCCGAGGAGACCAACGACCCGCGCCGCACCGCGCCCAAGGCGATCACCCGGTGCATGCTGATCTCCGCGCTGGGCGGCGGGTTGCTCATCCTGGCCGCGCTGATGGCCGCCCCGGACATCGCCGGACCGGAGCTGGGCAGCCAAGGCATCGCCTGGGTGGTCACCTCGCAGCTGGGCGAGACGCTGGGCCGGATCGTGCTGGCCATCGTGGCGATCTCGATCTTCTCCGCCGCGCTGGCCATCTCCGCCTCGGCCACCCGGGTGATGTTCTCCATGGCCCGCGACGGACTGCTGCCGTTCTCCAAGGCGCTGGCGCACGTCTCGCCGCGCACCCACACGCCGATCCTGCCCGGTGTGGTGGTTGGGATGCTCTCCATCGGGGTGCTGCTGATCAACCTCGGGCAGACCAGCGTGTTCGCCACGGTGACCAGCGTGTCCGTGGTCATCGTCTACCTGGCCTACCTGTTCGTCACCGTGCCGCTGCTCTGGCACCGGCTGCGCGGCAACCGCGCGCACGCCCCGGACGCGGCGTACTTCACCCTCGGTCGGTGGGGCCTGCCGGTGAACCTGGTGGCGGTGCTGTTCGGGGCGTTCCTGCTGGTCAACGTGGGGTGGCCGCGAGCGGCGGTGTACGACCCGACCGGGCAGGGCTGGGTGCTGCGGTATTCGGCGCTGCTGTCGGTGGTGGTCGCGGTCGGCCTGGGTCTGCTCGCCTACCGGGTGATGCGCCGGCAGCGCGAGCGGGCGGCGGCCAGAGTCGGGTAGCGGCCGGGTCTCTAGTGGCCGCGTCGGGTGTGCGGGCCGGGCCGGGCCGGGCAGGCTAGCGGTCGGATCTGACATCAACCCGGCTGGCGTACCCAGGTGGGCGCGGTTGTACACAACGCCCTCGGTTGTCCACAGGGCGGCGATCATCGGCCCCGGCGTGGCTGCCGGCCGGCAGGCTCAAGGCATGGCACACGTGGTGTTCTTCGGCGGTCTCGGGATGTTGGCCGGCGCGCTGGCCCGGTGGTTGCTGGGCCGGCTGCGCCGGGGCGCGGATGTGCCGCCGCCCTGGTGCGAGCTGCTCGTCGGAGTGCTGTGGGCGGCCAGCGGGTACTGGTGGGCGGCCGGATGGTTGGAGACGGCCTGGTTGCCGCTGCTGCTCGGGCTCGGCTGGTTGGCCGTCGCGGCCGGCGCGGTGGACCTGCTGCACTGCCGGCTGCCTGACGCGCTGACCGTGCCGGCGCTGCCCGCCGCGCTGCTGCTGGCCGTCCCGCTGGGTGGCGCGGCGGTGCTGCGCGCGGCGCTCGGCGCGGCGGCGCTGGGCGGCGGGTATCTGCTGGTCCGGCTGGTGGCGCCGGCCGCGTTCGGCGCCGGCGATGTGAAGCTCGCGGCCCCGCTGGGCGCGGCGATGGCCGCCGCGTCCTGGCCTGCGCTGCTGGTCGGGGCGTTGTTGGCGGCGGTGTTGACCCTCGGGGTGGCCATGGTCCAGTCGGGGGTCGGGGCGCTGGCCGGCGGTCGGCTGGAGGCGCCGCTGGGGGCGCGGTTCGGCCCACCGCCAGGGGTTCCGGCGGGCCGCGACGGGCCGGCCGGCGAGTTGGCGCGTGATGTGGCGGGAGGCTTGGCCGGGGTGCCGCGCGGGTTGCTGAGTGTGGTGCCGCACGGGCCGGCCATGCTCGCCGCGGGGTGGCTGGTGTTGGCCATCGCGTGCACCCATGGCCCACTGCCGGTCGCGTGAGAGGATTGACCCGTGTTGCGTTGGATCACCGCGGGCGAATCGCACGGTCCGGCGCTGGTAGCGGTGCTTGAGGGCATGGTGGCCGGCGTCGAGATCACCACTAAGGAGCTGGCCGCCGAGCTGGCCCGCCGCCGGTTGGGCTACGGCCGCGGCGCCCGAATGAAGTTCGAGGCCGACGAACTCGAAGTCATCGGCGGCCTCCGGCACGGGGTCACCCAGGGTGGCCCGGTGGCGATCCGGATCGGCAACAGCGAGTGGCCCAAGTGGGAGACGGTGATGTCAGCCGACCCGGTGGACCCGGAGCTCATCGCGAACCGGGCGCGCAATGCCCCGCTCACCCGTCCCCGCCCCGGCCACGCCGACCTGGCCGGGATGACCAAGTTCGGTTTCGACGACGCGCGGCCGGTACTGGAGCGAGCAAGCGCCCGGGAGACCGCGTCGCGGGTGGCGCTGGGCACGGTGGCCAAGGCATTCCTGCGCCAGGGTCTCGGCGTGGAGATCGTCTCGCATGTGGTCGAGTTGGGCACGGCGGTAGCCCCGGACGACGAGCTGCCCGGCCCCGGCGACCTGGAGCGGGTGGACGCGAGCCCGGTGCGGGCCTACGCCGAGGCGGCCACCGAGGCGATGGTGGCCGAGGTGGACACCGCGCAGCGGGACGGCGACACGTTGGGCGGCGTGGTCGAGGTGATCGCCTACGGCATGCCGGTGGGGGTGGGCAGCTACGTCCAGTCCGATCGCCGGTTGGACGCCCGGCTGGCCGGCGCGCTGATGGGTATCCAGGCGATGAAGGGCGTGGAGATCGGCGACGGGTTCCGCACCGCCCGGCGACGGGGGAGCGCGGCGCACGACGAGATGGTGCCCGGCGCCCCGGTCACCCGGCTGAGCAACCGGGCCGGCGGCATCGAGGGCGGCATGACCAACGGCGAGCCGGTCCGGGTGCGGGTCGCGATGAAGCCGATCTCCACGGTGCCCAGGGCGCTGTCCACCGTGGATCTGTCGACCGGTGAGCCGGCGCAGGCCATTCACCAGCGGTCGGACGTCTGTGCGGTACCGGCGGCGGGAGTGGTGGCCGAGGCGATGGTGGCGCTGGTGCTGGCCGACGCCACGCTGGAGAAGTTCGGCGGGGACTCACTCGCCGAGACGGCCCGCAACGTGCGCGGTTACCTCGCCGACGCGGCCGAGCGGCTCGGCCACTGAGCTCACCTGAGCGGCGGCCGAGCGGCTCGGCCAAGCCTCAGCCGGTGGTGGCGGTCTGGGCGGCTGGCTCTGGGGCGGTCAGCTGCTGGACCAGGGCCGCCACGTCCATCCAGACGTTCTCCCGGCTCATCCGGCCGTCCCGGAACTCGCAGATGTGCATCAGCCGGAAGGTCACTTCCCGGTTCTTGCCGGGAACGCCAAGCATCATTCCGGTGGCGCGAGCGGTGATCATGGCCTCGTCCACCACGAAGTCTTCGCCGTAGAGCCGCCGCACCGGCGTCACCTGCTCGTCGCCGAGGTCGGCGAACAGCGTCCGGTAACGCTCCTTGATCGCCTCCGGGTCGCGCAACACCCCGGACGGGTCGCCGACCACGTCGTGTACGACGTCGTCGGTCAGCGTTGCCAGTATCGCGTCCAGGTCGTGTGCGGCCTCGGCGGCGTAGTGCCGTCCCATGATCTCGTCGATGTCAGCAGGTTTCATGGTGTGTGTCCCCTCAAAGCGTCGGTGCGAGAGTGCTAGCGTCATGAGATGGCTCTCTCACGTCAAGGCAATTCCCTCACGACGGGTCGGGCCAATCAGAAGCAGCGCACCCGGCGCGCGTTGGTCGACGCGGCGTTCCGGCTCAGTAGCGAGGGGCGCACCCTGTCCATGCCGGAGGTGGCCGAGGAAGCGCTGGTCTCACCGGCCACCGCGTACCGCTACTTCCCCAACATGCGGACGCTGATGCTGGACGTGGCCACCCGCGAGGGTCAGCCGAAGATCGACGAAGTGCTCGCTGCCCTTCCCGACGACCCCGAGGAGCGGATCGACGCCCTGGTCACCGTCGTCACCGGGTTCCAGTTCGACAACGAGGCCCTCTGGCGGGCTGTGCTCAGCACGATCCTGGAGCGCTGGCTGGCCCAGGCAGACCTGCCCGAGCGGGAGCGGGTGCCGATCCGGGGCAGTCACCGGCTGGAGTCAATCGAGGTTGCGCTGGCTCCGCTCGCCGACACGATGTCGCCTGACCAGCACCGCCGCCTGGTCATGGCCACCATGCTGGTGTGCGGCGTCGAGGCGATGGTCTCCGCCAGGGACGCCTGCGGCCTGGACCGGGCGGAGGCCGTGGACGTCATGCGCTGGGCGGCCCGGGCGCTGCAGCGCGCGGCGGTATGGGAGAGCCGAGGCACACGGGACGCCGAGGTTCCGGAGAGTGTCGGCCGCTGAGCTCCCCGGTGTGCTGGAGCCCTGTCGCCCAGGAGACCGGCTACTCAACCGTGCTGGCGGCGGTTGATCGAACCGCGTGCGGAGGTTCCGCCGCCAGGCTCGATACCCTGTGCGGGTGGTAGAGGACGTGACCAAGCCGGCGCTGATCCTGGTGGGGCCGCCGGGATCAGGAAAGAGCACCGTGGGCCGGGAGGTCGCGCGCCTGCTCGGGCTGGATTTCAAGGACCTGGACGACGACCTGCGCGCGGCGCACGGGCTGGAGGCCGGCGAGCTGGTCGTTGAGCTCGGCCGGGAGCGGTTCCAGGAGCTGGAGGTCGAGCTGTTGCGGTCGGTCCTGGTCAGCTTCGACGGAGTGCTCGCGCTGGGCGGCGGTACCCCGACGGCGCCCGGTGTGGCCGAACTGCTGTCCGGGCGGCCGGTGGTGTTCCTGGACGTGGATCTGGAGAACCTGCTCAGGCGCGAGGGCCTGGTCCCGCTGCATCCCTGGCTGCTGCCGAACCCGAGGGCGCACCTGCGCCGGCTGCTCGTGGAGCGCCGGCCGATCTATGAGTCGGTCGCCCACGCCACGGTGCCGACCAGCGGCCGGGCGCCGGCGGACGTGGTGGCCGATGTGCTCGAGGCGCTTCCGGCGGCCGCGTCATGACCAGCACCAACGCCAGCGCCAGCACGAGCGGCAGCACCAACGCCACCAGCGCCGGCACGGCGCGCATCCGAGTGAGCGCCGACCGCCCCTACGACGTGATCATCGGTCGAGGGCTGCCGGTGGGCGAGCTCCTCAACGCCCTGGGTGGGGCGCGCCGGACGGTGATCCTGCACCAGGCCCCGCTGGCTGAGCGCGCCGAGCAGCTGCGTGCTCACCTGGTCGCCGAGGGAATCGACGCGCACCGCGCCGAGGTCCCGGACGCGGAGGAGGCCAAGACCCTGGGGGTTCTCGGATTCTGCTGGGAGGTCTGCGGCCAGATCGGGCTCACCCGGGGCGACGCGGTGATCGGGTTCGGTGGCGGCGCGGTCACCGACCTGGCCGGGTTCGTCGCGGCCACCTGGATGCGCGGGGTCCGGTTGGTGCAGGTGCCGACCACGCTGCTGGGCATGGTCGACGCCGCGGTTGGGGGCAAGACCGGGATCAATACCGCCGCCGGGAAAAACCTGGTCGGGGCGTTCTACGAGCCCGCCGCGGTGCTCGTCGACCTGGACACGCTGCACACCCTGCCGGCCGACGAGCTCCGGCCGGGCATGGCGGAGATCGTCAAGGGTGGCTTTATCGCCGACCCGGTGATCCTGGACCTGATCGAGGCCGACCCGGCGGCGGCGCTGGATCCCGCCGGGGAGGTGCTGCCCGAACTGGTCCGCCGGAAGATCCAGGTCAAGGCGGACGTGGTCTCGGCCGACCTGCGCGAGTCCGACCTGCGCGAGGTGCTCAACTACGGGCACACCCTGGCGCACGCCATCGAGCGCCGGGAGGACTACCGCTGGCGCCACGGTGACGCGGTCAGCGTCGGGCTGGTCTTCGCCGCGGAACTGGGCCGCGCCGCCGGCCGGCTGGACGGCGCTACGGCAGACCGGCACCGTGCGGTGCTGAGCGCGCTAGGGTTGCCGGTCAGCTACCCGGCCGACGCGCTGCCCGAGCTGCTGGAGACCATGCGGCTGGACAAGAAGGTCAAGTCCGGGCAGCTCCGGTTCGTGGTGCTGGACGGGCTGGCCAAGCCGGGCCGGTTGGACGGCCCCAGCGCCGAACTGCTGGCCACCGCCTACGCGGCCACCGCGCACCCGGCCGCCGCAAACTCGGCCGCCGCGGACCCGACCACCGCGCACCCTGCCGCCGCAAACTCGGCCGCCCCGGACTCGGCCAGCGAGGGGGAGGACCAGTGACTGAGCCCACCGGCCATCCGGTGCTCGTGTTGAACGGCCCCAACCTAGGGCGGCTAGGCACGCGCGAGCCGGCCGTCTACGGCTCCACCACGCACGCCGACCTGGCCGAGCTGTGCGTGCGTACCGGTAAGGAGCTCGGGCTGACCGTGCAGGTCCGGCAGACCGACCAGGAGGGCGAGATGCTCGGCTGGCTGCACGAGGCCGCCGACCACACCACGCCGGTGGTGCTCAACGCCGGTGCGTGGACGCACTACTCGGTCGCGGTGCGGGACGCCTGCGCCATGCTCACCGCGCCGTTGATCGAGGTGCACATCAGCAACGTGCACGCCCGCGAGGAGTTCCGCCACCACAGCTTCCTCAGCCCAGTGGCCACCGGGGTGATCGTCGGCCTCGGTATCACAGGGTACCGGTTGGCCCTGCAGTGGATCGCCGAGCAAACCGTCCCCACCCGCCAGGCCTAGCCGAAGCGCGCCGCGCGAGTCGCCACACAGCTTGCGGCGTGCCCACACAGCTTGCGGCGTACTCACACAGCCGCCCAACGCGCTGTGTCGAGCCAGGTGCGCTGTGCGGGCAGAGCGGCGGCGGCGGCCGCCTGGCCGAGTAGCGCCTGGCTGAACAGCGCGCCTGGCCGAACAGCGCGCCTAGCCGAACATCGAGCGGAACTGCTCGAGGGAGTTCGGCCGGAACACCATGTTCGTCCGGCGTACCTCGGACAGCGGTGCCTTCGCCTCCGGCGAGTACTGGTGGCCGGGATGCACCACTGGGTCGCCGGTGAGCTCGGCCAGCGCACGCAGGCTGTGGTACATCGCGTCGGGGTCGCCGCCGGGGAAGTCGGTGCGGCCGCAGCCCTGCAGGAACAGCGTGTCCCCGGCGACCAGCTTGCCGTCCACCAGGAAGCACTGGCTGCCCGGGGTGTGCCCGGGGGTGTGCAGCAGCCGGATCGGCACATCGCCGACCTGCACGACGTCGTCGTGGTCGTGCTCGGTCAGGTCGGTGGCCGACACCCCGGTAGTGCGCCGCACCCATTCCGACTCGTGCCGGTTGACGTGCACCGGTACCGGCGTCTTGGCCAGCAGGTCGGCCAGCCCGGACAGCTGGTAGCCCATCAGGTCGCCGCCCACGTGGTCCGGGTGGTGGTGGGTGACCAGCACACCGGTCAGCGTGATGTCGTCGGCGGCGAGCACGCTCAGCAGGTCGGCCGGGGCGTAGGCCGGATCCACCAGCACCGCCTCCCGGCGGGCCGCATCGCCGATCAGGTAGCTGAAGTTGACCATCTGGGTGGCGACCGGGTCACCCACCGCGAAGTCCCGCCCGGACAGCAGCTGCCGGAAGTACACCCCGTCACTCATGCCCATCAGCCTATGTCCCGGCTCGGCGGCGCGTTCGAGGTACATATCGGCGTCGGCCGGATGACCGGTGGACGTGCCGGCGGCGATCTCACATGATTACCTGCCAGGCGCCGCCGGAGGCGCGGCGCCGGGCACGACGACGGCAAGGTGGCGCAGATGGGGAAGTCGAGCACGAAGACGCGGGCGGATCGGCCCGGTGACTCCGACGATGGCCCGAACCCGGCCCTGAACGGCGTGGTCCGGCTGCCCAAGAAGCTCTACGAGAAGGAACTGTTCCGGCTGCAGGGCCAGCTGGTGGAGATGCAGGAATGGGTGCGGACCAGCGGAGCCCGGCTCGTGGTGATCTTTGAGGGGCGGGATGCGGCCGGCAAGGGCGGCGCGATCAAGCGGGTCTCAGAGTTCCTCAATCCCCGGATCTGTCGGATCGTTGCGCTGCCCGCGCCGACCGAGCGGCAGCGCACCCAGTGGTACTACCAGCGCTACATCGAACACCTGCCGGCCGCCGGCGAGATCGTGCTGCTGGACCGCAGTTGGTACAACCGGGCCGGCGTGGAGCGGGTGATGGGGTTCTGCACCGAGGAGGAATACACCCGGTTCCTGCACCAGACCCCGGTGTACGAGCGGTTGCTGGTGGAGGACGGCGTTCTGCTGCGCAAGTACTGGTTCTCGGTCAGCGACGCCGAGCAGGAGCGGCGCTTCCAGGCCCGGCTGGAAGACCCCATGCGGCGGTGGAAGCTCTCACCGATGGACCTGGAGTCGGTGACCAAGTGGGAGGAGTACTCCCGGGCCAAGGACGAGATGTTCTTCCATACCGACACCGCCTCAGCACCCTGGGCGGTGGTGGAGGCCGAGGACAAGCGGCGGGCCCGGGTCAACATGATGGCCCACCTGCTGTCCAGCGTGCCCTACGTGCACGTCGATCCGCCGAAGTTGACGCTGCCGCGCCGACCCGACCCACGGGGCTACCGACGGCCACCCCGGGACATGTTCACCCAGGTGCCCGACCACGCCGCGACGCTGCTGAAGCACTGAGCTGAAGCACTGAGCTGAAGCACTGAGCGGACGCACTGAGCGGACGCACTGAGCCTCGCCCGCGCGGTCCTGCTGGCCAGGCGCGCGGGGCGCCTACGCTGAGCGGATGACACCCGCCGCCCGCCGGGACGCGTTGCGCGCGCTGCTGCGCACCGCTGAACTGGACGCCCTGCTGGTCACCGACCTGGTGAACGTGCGCTACCTGAGCGGGTTCACCGGGTCGAACGCCGCGCTGCTGGTGCCCGCGGACGGGGAGCGGGGCACCAGGCTGGCCACCGACGGCCGGTACACCACGCAGGCCGCCGCCGAGGTGCCGGACGTGCCGGTACTGATCGAACGCGCCTGTGCCCGCGCGCTGGTCACGGATGCCGGCGCGGCCGGTATCCGTCGGCTCGGGTTCGAGTCGGGACACCTGACGGTGGACGCGCACGCCGCACTCCTCGAGGTGGTCAGCGCGGACAACGGCGAGGTGGAGCTGCGCCGCGCGCCGGGCCTGGTGCAGCAACTGCGCGCGGTCAAGGACGAGGCGGAGATCGACGCGCTGCGCACCGCCTGCGCGGCCGCCGACGCCGCGTTGGCCGACCTCATCGCGGCCGGCGGGCTGCGCCCGGGGCGCACCGAGCGGGAGGTCGCCGCCGACCTGGAGCAGCGGATGCGGCAGCACGGCGCGGACGCTCCCGCGTTCGACACAATCATCGCCGCCGGGGCGAACTCGGCGATCCCGCACCACCGGCCGACCGACGCCGTGCTCGCCTCCGGTGACTTCGTCAAGATGGACTTCGGGGCGCTGCGCGCCGGCTACCACTCGGACATGACCCGCACCGTGGTGCTGGGCCGCCCCGCCGACTGGCAGCGGGAGCTGTACGCGCTGGTCGCCGAGGCGCAGGCGGCGGGACGGGCCGCGCTCGGGGTCGGGGTGGAGGTGGCCTCGGTGGACGCCGCCGCCCGGGAGGTGATCACCGAGGCCGGCCGGGGGGCGGAGTTCTCCCACGGGCTCGGACACGGCGTCGGCCTGGAGATTCACGAGGCTCCGGCGCTGTCGGCCACCGGCGCCGGTACGCTGGCATCCGGCATGGCGGTCACCGTCGAGCCCGGCGTCTACCTCGCCGGCCGGGGTGGTGTCCGCATCGAAGACACGCTCGTGGTTCGCCCCGACGGCGCCGAGCTGCTCACCCTGACCGGTAAGGAGCTGCTCGCGCTGTAGCGCGGGCGGCCGCCGGCGGCTGAAGGAGATGTACCGGCAAGTGGCACGCACGGCCAGCACGATCGACCTCGGTGACGGCGCATGAGGGCGCGGACGAAGGCTCGCAAGCGCGCGCTGGACATCCTCTTCGAGGCTGAGGCGCGCGGCGCTGATCCGCTGGAGGTGCTCAAGGAGCGCCAGGGCACCGACGACGCGCCGCCGGTGTCCGACTACGCCGCCCAGCTGGTGGAGGGCGTGACCGAGCGGCGGGAGCGCATCGATCAGCTGCTCACCGAGCACGCCGAGGGTTGGTCGGTGGCCCGGATGCCGGCGGTGGACCGCACGCTGCTGCGCATCGGGCTCTACGAGCTGCTGTGGATGGACGAGATCGACGACCCGGTGGCCATTACCGAGGCAGTCGAGCTGGCGAAGACCCTGTCCACCGACGACTCACCCCGGTTCGTGAACGGCGTACTGGGCCGGATCTCCGACATCGCCGAGCATCTGCGCCCCGGGCTTCACGGCTCCTAGCCCGGACAAGAGCCGCCCGACCCCGCCGTTCCGGCCCACCTGTCGCGTCTTCTTCCAACGACAGGCGGCACTTGTCGCGTCTTTTTCTAACGACAAGTGCCGTCGGCGACAAGTGGCGTCGGCGGGGGCCGCGGGTGGTGCCGTCCGCGGGTGCGCGCCGGTTGGGGTCAGTCTTCGCGGACTGGGCGGGCTTCGGGGGGTAGGACGCCCCAGTCGACGAGCTGCTCGGTGAGCTCGCCGGGGGTCATGTCGTAGATGATGGCCAGGGAGCGCAGGTCCTCGGTCCGGATGGACAGCACCTTGCCGTTGTAGTCGCCGCGCTGGCTCTGGATCGCGGCGGCGTAGCGGGCCAGCGGGCCGACCTTGTCGGCGGGCAGCTGCTGCAGTCGCTCCAGGTTGATCACGATCTTGGTGGCCGGTTCGGCGCCGGACGGCACCCGGCCCTCGGGCAGCAGCTCGGCGACCGGGACACCGTAGAAGTCCGCCAGCTCAGCCAGCTTCTGCACCGTGACCGCGCGGTCGCCCCGTTCGTAGGACCCGACGACCACGGCCTTCCACCGGCCACCAGACTTCTGCTCGACGCCGTGTAGCGACAAGCCCTGCTGCTGCCGAATGGCGCGGAGTTTGGACCCCAGCGCCTTGGCGTAGTCGCCCATGTGGCGAATCTCCGTTTCCGCATGCCCCAGTTAGCCGTCAAGCGATGATGCGGGGCTGTGTGATCAATACGCAGAGTAATCATGCGCTCGTTTCCGTCACTGGGTCAAGTTGGTGTCTAACCGGCCCCGCGCGGCTGTGGCCAACTCCACCCGGTCGGTTGATTGCCAAGCCCCCCGCGCCGCCCAATCGAGTGGCACGCCCTGGTACGGTCGGGCCGGTCCTTCGGGACAGTCCTTTAAGGCCCGTCCAGTGAGGCGGGGAAGGAGAGGAGTTCCGCGTGGCGTCCCCCCGGCGCGCGCGCGGCGACCAGCCGGCTGGTGGTCGGCAGAGCGGTGCGAAGAACACCGAGCTGCTCACCGAGTCCGACGTCGCCCGCACGGTCGCGCGCATCGCCCATCAGATCATTGAGAAGACCGCCTACGAACCGGCGCAGGCCGACCAGGTGGTGCTGCTTGGCCTGCCCACCCGAGGCGCCACGCTGGCCCGCCGGCTGGGCGCGGCCATCGCCGAGTTCGCCGGCGCCGCGCCGAGCGTCGGCACCCTGGACGCCACCCTCTACCGCGATGACCTGCGTCGCCGCCCTGCCCGGTCATTGGAGCCCACCTCCATCCCCGAGGGCGGTGTGGACGACAAGCTGGTCATCCTGGTGGACGACGTGCTGTTCTCCGGGCGGACCGCGCGGGCGGCGCTGGACGCGCTGCGCGACCACGGCCGGCCGCGCGCGGTGCAGCTGGCCGTGCTGGTCGACCGGGGCCACCGGGAGCTGCCGATCCGGGCCGACTACGTGGGCAAGAACGTACCGACCTCGCGCGGTGAGCAGGTCGCGGTGCTGCTGTCCGAGGTGGACGGACGGGACGCGGTGCTGCTGCGCCGGGCTGGCGAAGACCCGCACCCCGAGGCCCACCCGGAGTCCCGCCACGAATCGCACCCGGGCCCGGGTGCCGACGGAGGCCACGAGTGAGGCACCTGTTGTCCACCGGTGACCTGGACGCGGCCACCGCCAATCTCTTGCTGGACACCGCTGATCGGCTCAAGCAGGCGCTGCTCGGCCGGGAGGTCCGCAAGCTGCCCACGCTGCGTGGTCGCACCCTGATCACGCTGTTCTACGAGGACTCCACCCGCACCAGGGTGTCCTTCGAGATCGCCGGGAAGTGGATGAGCGCGGACACCATCAACGTCAGCGCCAAGGGCTCGTCGGTGTCGAAGGGGGAGTCGCTGCGGGACACCGCGGCCACCCTGGCCGCCGCCGGCGCGGACTGCGTGATCATCAGGCACCCGGCCTCCGGGGCGGCGCACCGCCTGGCTGCATGGGGCGGCCGGGACTCGCTTGACGGCCCCGGTCCTTCGGTGGTCAACGCCGGCGACGGCACCCACGAGCACCCCACCCAGGCGCTGCTGGACGCGGCCACCCTGCGGGACCGGCTGGGTTCGATCGCCGGGAAGCGGATCGGCATTGTGGGTGATGTCACACACAGTCGGGTGGCTCGCTCGAATGTGTTGCTGCTGGCCACCCTGGGCGCCGAGGTGGTGCTGGTGGCGCCGCCGACATTGCTGCCGGTGGGGGTGGCCGACTGGCCGTGCCGGGTGGGCAACCACCTGGACGCGGAGCTGCCCGGGTTGGACGCGGTGATGATGCTGCGGGTACAGGCCGAGCGGATGCACGGCGGGTTCTTTCCCTCGGCCCGGGAGTACGCGATCGGCTACGGGCTCTCCGAGCGGCGGCTGGCCATGCTGCCCGAACGCGCCGTGGTGCTGCATCCCGGCCCGATGGTGCGTGGCATGGAGATCGCCCCGGCGGTGGCCGACTCGCCGCGCGCCGCCATCCTGGAGCAGGTGCGCAACGGCGTGCACGTCCGCATGGCCGTTCTGTACCACCTCCTCGCCGGCGCCCCGGAGCCCCAGTGACGAGCCCGAGGAACCAGCGGACCGGCCTGGTGTGCACGAGCTGCACGCCAGGCATGTCGAACCATGATCGAACCTGCCTGGTGTGCAGTTCGGTAACAAGCGGCGGGGGGCGGCGACTGTGACTGTGTTGATCAAGAACGTTCGGCTGTACGGCGCGGGGGAGCCGGTGGACCTGTTGCTGGTCGACGGCACCATCCAGGACATCGGCACCGGGCTGGAGGCCGCGCTGGACCCAGGGGACGGTGCCGAGGTGATCGACGCGACCGGGCTGGTCGCGCTGCCCGGCTTCGTGGACCTGCACACCCACCTGCGCGAACCGGGCGGGGAGGACGCGGAGACCATCGAGACCGGCTCGGCGGCCGCCGCGCTGGGCGGGTTCACCGCCGTGTTCGCGATGCCGAATACCGACCCGGTGGCGGACAACGCGGTACTGGTGGAGCACGTCCGCCGGCGGGGCACCGAGGTCGGGCTGGTCGATGTGCACCCGGTCGGCGCGGTGACCGTGGGGCTGGCCGGCGAGCGGCTGGCCGAGCTGGGCACCATGGCCGCCTCCCCGGCCCGGGTGCGGATGTTCTCCGACGACGGGCACTGCGTGCATGATCCGCTGATGATGCGGCGCGCGCTGGAGTACGCCACCGCGCTGGACGTGGTGATCGCCCAGCACGCCGAGGACCCCCGGATGACCAACGGGGCGCAGGCGCACGAGGGCGTGGTGGCCGCGCGGCTGGGGCTGGCCGGGTGGCCGGCGGCGGCCGAGGAGACCATCGTGGCCCGCGACTGTGCGCTGGCTCGCGATGCCGGCGCCGCGCTGCACGTCTGCCACGTCTCCTCGGCCCGCACGGTGGAGGTGCTGCGCGCGGCCAAGGCGGCCGGGGTCCGGGTGTCCGCCGAGGTCACCCCACACCACCTGCTGCTCACCGACGCCGTGCTGACCAGCTACGACCCGGTGAACAAGGTCAATCCGCCGCTGCGCACCGGTGCCGACACGGCGGCGATGCGCGACGCGCTGGCCGAGGGCGTGATCGACTGCGTGGCCACCGACCACGCACCACACCCGGCACAGGCCAAGGACTGCGAGTGGGCGGCGGCCCGCCCGGGCATGCTCGGATTGCAGACCGCGCTGTCCGTGCTGGTACATACGATGGTGGAGCCGGGGCTGTTGGACTGGCGCGGCGTGGCCAGGGTGTTGTCCGAGCGCCCGGCGGAGATTGTCGGGCTGGCCGACCAGGGCCGTCCGTTGGCGGTGGGCGAGCCGGCCACGCTGACCCTGGTGGACCCGGACGCGCAGTGGACGGTCCGCGGCGCCAAGTTGGCCAGCCTGGCCAGCAATACGCCCTACGAGGGCATGAGACTGCCTGCCCAGGTCGTGGCCACGGTGCTACGCGGGCGGATTACCGCGCGAGACGGAGAGGTGCGGGGATGATTACGCGGCAACGTGACGCGGCCGTGTTGGTGCTGGAGGACGGCCGGGTGTTCACCGGCGTGCCCTACGGCGCGCGCGGCGAGACCTTCGGCGAGGCGGTGTTCACCACCGGCATGACCGGCTACCAGGAGACGCTGACCGACCCGTCCTACCGCCGGCAGATCGTGGTGCAGACCGCGCCGCAAATCGGCAACACCGGGTGGAACTCCGAGGACAACGAGTCGAGCAGGATCTGGGTGGCCGGGTACGCGGTGCGCGACCCCGCGCGGGTGCCGTCCAACTGGCGCTCGGAGACCACCCTGGAGGGTGAACTGCAGTCCCAGGGTGTGGTCGGGGTGGCCGGGATCGACACCCGCGCGCTGGTGCGCCACCTACGCGAGCGGGGCGCAATGCGGGCCGGGGTCTTCTCCGGGGACGCGCTCACCGACACCCCGGCCCTGGTCGAGCGGGTGCTGGACAGCCCGCCGATGGAGGGCGCCGACCTGACCGGCGAGGTGTCCACCCAGGCCCGGTACGTGGTGCCGGCGGTAGGGGAGCGCCGGTTCACCGTGGCCGCCCCGGACCTGGGCATCAAGTCGAACACGCCGAGGATGCTGGCCGCGCGGGGCATCGAGACCCATGTGCTGCCCGCCGCCACCGCGCCGGCGGAGCTGCTGGCCGAGATCCTGGACCTGGGCGCCGACGGGGTGTTCCTGCCCAACGGACCGGGCGATCCGGCTACCGCCGACGCCGCTGTCGAGTTCACCAGACTGGTACTGGAGCGCGGTATCCCGCTGTTCGGCATCTGCTTCGGCAATCAGATCCTGGGCCGCGCGCTGGGCCGGGGGACCTACAAGATGCGCTACGGCCACCGGGGCATCAACATCCCGGTGATCGACCACACCAGCCGCACCGTGGCGATCACCTCGCAGAACCACGGCTTCGCGCTGGAAGGCGAGCTGGGAGAGCGGTTCGACACCCCGTTCGGCTGCGCCGAGTTCAGCCACGGCTGCCCGAACGACGACACCGTCGAAGGCGTCCGGGCGCTGTACGTGCCCGCCTTCAGCGTGCAGTACCACCCGGAGGCGGCCGCCGGCCCACACGACGCGGCCGGGCTGTTCGACCAGTTCGCCGAGCTCATGGCCGGAGGCCGCTGATGCCCCGCCGGGAAGACCTGCGGCACGTGATGGTGATCGGCTCCGGGCCGATCGTGATCGGCCAGGCCTGCGAATTCGACTACTCCGGTACCCAGGCCTGCCGGGTGCTGGCCGAGGAGGGCATCAGGGTCAGCCTGGTCAACTCCAATCCGGCGACGATCATGACCGACCCGGAGTTCGCCGACGCCACCTACGTCGAGCCGATCACCCCGGAGTTCGTTGAGAAGGTGATCGCCGCCGAGCGGCCGGACGCCATCCTGGCCACCCTGGGCGGGCAGACCGCGCTGAACACCGCCGTCGCGCTGCACGAGCAGGGTGTGCTGCAGCGCTACGGCGTGGAGCTGATCGGCGCCGACTTCGACGCCATCCAGCGCGGCGAGGACCGGCTGAAGTTCAAGGACATCGTCCTCGGCATCGGTGGCGACGTGCCGCGCAGCGCGGTCTGCCACTCGATGGACGAGGTGCGCGCCGCCGTCGAGGACCTGGGCTTGCCGGTGGTGCTGCGGCCGTCGTTCACCATGGGCGGGCTGGGCTCCGGGCTGGCCTACACCGAGGAGGAGCTCGGCCGGCTGGCGACGATCGGGCTGGACGCGAGCCCGGTCAACGAGATCCTGGTCGAGGAGAGCGTGCTCGGCTGGAAGGAGTACGAGCTCGAGCTGATGCGCGACCGCAAGGACAACGTGGTCGTCGTCTGCTCGATCGAGAACTTGGACCCGATGGGCGTGCACACCGGTGACTCGATCACCGTGGCGCCGGCCATGACGCTGACCGACCGCGAGTACCAGCACATG
This sequence comes from Pseudonocardia sp., assembly GCA_036402515.1. GTDB lineage: Bacteria > Actinomycetota > Actinomycetes > Mycobacteriales > Pseudonocardiaceae > Pseudonocardia. The sequence goes on along the minus strand of DASWST010000001.1, from coordinate 10,765 downwards.
CGCGACGTCGGCATCCAGGTGCTGCGCGCGGTGGGGGTGGACACCGGCGGCTGCAACATCCAGTTCGCGGTGCACCCGGAGACCGGCCGGCTGGTGGTCATCGAGATGAACCCCCGGGTTTCCCGGTCCTCGGCGCTGGCCTCCAAGGCCACCGGATTCCCCATCGCCAAGATCGCCACCAAGCTCGCGGTCGGCTACACGCTGGACGAGATCCGCAACGACATCACCGGGGAGACCCCTGCCTGCTTCGAGCCGGCGCTGGACTACGTGGTGGTCAAGGTGCCCAGGTTCGCGTTCGAGAAGTTCCCTGGGGCGGACCCGAGGCTGACCACCACGATGAAGAGCGTCGGCGAGGCGATGTCGCTGGGCCGCAGCTTCACCGAGGCGCTGGGCAAGGCGCTGCGCTCGATGGAGACCAAGGAGGCGGGGTTCTGGACCCGGCCGGACCCGGTGGACGCAACCCTGGAATCCACCCTGGACGAGGTGGCGGTGCCCACCGACGGGCGGATCTACGCGGTGGAGCGGGCGTTGCGGCTGGGCGCCACGGTGGCCCAGATCGCCGAGCGCAGCGGCATCGACCCCTGGTTCATCGACCAGATCGACGCCCTGGTGGAACTCCGGACGGAGATCCTGGACGCCCCGGTGCTGGACGCCGAGCTGTTGCGCCGGGCCAAGCGGGCCGGGCTGTCCGACCGGCAGGTGGCCGTGCTGCGCCCCGAGCTGGCCGGGGAGAACGGGGTGCGCATCCTGCGCCACCGCCTCGGCGTGCGCCCGGTGTACAAGACGGTGGACACCTGCGCGGCCGAGTTCGCCGCGCTCACCCCCTACCACTACAGCGCTTATGAAACAGATCCAGCGGCCGATTCCGAAATAGCCCCGCAGACCGAGCGCCCGAAAGTGCTCATCCTGGGCTCCGGGCCGAACCGGATCGGCCAGGGCATCGAGTTCGACTACTCCTGCGTGCACGCGGTGATGGCGCTGCGGGCCGCCGGCTACGAGACCGTGATGGTCAACTGCAACCCGGAGACGGTCTCCACCGACTACGACACGGCCGACCGGCTCTACTTCGAACCGCTCACCTTCGAGGACGTGCTCGAGGTGGTGCACGCCGAGCAGGCGTCCGGCGCCGGTGGGCCCGGGGTGGTCGGAGTGATCGTGCAGCTGGGCGGGCAGACCCCACTGGGGCTGGCGCAGCGGCTGGCCGACGCCGGCGTCCCGGTGGTGGGTACCTCCCCGGAGGCGATCCACCTGGCCGAGGACCGGGGGTCGTTCGGCGCGGTGCTGGAGCGCGCCGGGCTGCCCGCGCCGAGCTACGGCACCGCCACCTCGTTCGAACAGGCGAAGCGGATCGCCGACGAGATCGGCTACCCGGTGCTGGTGCGCCCGTCCTACGTGCTGGGCGGGCGCGGCATGGAGATCGTCTACGACGACGAGACGCTGGAGGGCTACATCCAGCGGGCCACCGAGGTCAGCCCGGAGCACCCGGTGCTGGTGGACCGGTTCCTGGACGACGCCATCGAGATCGACGTGGACGCGCTGTGCGACGGCGAGGAGGTCTACCTCGGCGGGGTGATGGAGCACATCGAGGAGGCCGGCGTGCACTCCGGCGACTCGGCCTGCACGCTGCCGCCGATCACCCTCGGCCGCTCCGACCTGGACGCGGTGCGGCACAGCACGGCGGCCATCGCGCACGGCATCGGGGTGCGCGGGCTGCTCAACGTGCAGTACGCGCTGCACGGCGAGACGCTCTACGTGCTGGAGGCCAACCCCCGCGCGTCGCGCACCGTGCCGTTCGTGTCCAAGGCCACCGCCGTCCCGCTCGCCAAGGCGGCCGCCCGGATCATGCTCGGGGCCACCATCGCCGAGTTGCGCGCAGAGGGTCTGCTGCCGGCGCACGGCGACGGAGGACAGCTGCCCGGGTCGGACAGCTACGGGCCGGTCGCGGTGAAGGAGGCGGTGCTGCCCTTCCACCGGTTCCGCACCCCGGACGGCAAGGGCGTGGACTCGCTGCTGGGCCCGGAGATGAAGTCCACCGGCGAGGTGATGGGCATCGACACCTCGTTCGGCAACGCGTTCGCCAAGTCGCAGACCGCCGCGTACGGCTCGCTGCCGACCAGCGGCAAGGTGTTCGTGTCGCTGGCCAACCGGGACAAGCGCGCGATGATCTTCCCGGTGAAGCGGCTGGCCGACCTCGGCTTCGAGGTGCTGGCCACGGCCGGCACCGCCGAGGTGATGCGCCGCAACGGCATCGCGGTCACCGTGGTGCGCAAGCACTTCGAAGGCCCGGACAACATCGTCGAGCTGATCCTGGAGGGCGGCGTTGACATGATCATCAACACCCCGTACGGCAACCCCGGGCCCCGGGTGGACGGCTACGAGATCCGCACCGCCGCCGTGTCCCGGGGTGTGCCCTGCCTGACCACGGTGCAGGCCGCCGCGGCGGCCGTGCAGGGCATCGAGGCGCTCACCAGGGGTGGGCTGGAGGTGCGCTCGTTGCAGGACCTGCACGCGGCGCTGGGCAAGGCCCGCACCCCGAACGAGAGCACCCCGTGAGCCCGGCGGCGGGCGGCGGCGCGCCGTTCGGGCGGCGGTTGGCGAACGCGGTGGCCGAGCACGGGCCGCTGTGCGTGGGCATCGACCCGCACCGCGAGCTGCTGGCCGCCTGGGGGCTGGCCGACGACCCGGTAGGGCTGGAGCGCTTCGCCCGGGGCGTCATGGCCGCGCTGGCCGGCGAGGTGGCGCTGGTCAAGCCGCAGTCGGCGTTCTTCGAGCGGCACGGCTCGGCCGGTGTCGCGGTGCTCGAGCGGGTGCTCGCCGACGCCAGGGAGGCCGGCACGCTGGTGCTGCTGGACGTCAAGCGGGGCGACATCGGCTCCACCATGGGCGGCTACGCCGACGCCTACCTGAGCGACGGCTCCCCGCTGGCCGCCGACGCGGTGACGCTGTCGCCGTACCTGGGTTTCGGCTCGCTGGCCCCCGCGCTGACGGCGGCCGCCGGATCCGGACGGGGGGTGTTCGTGCTGGCCCGTACCTCGAACCCGGACGGTGCCCAGGTTCAGACGGCCCAGGTTCAGACGGCCCGGGTTCAGACGGCCCGGGTTCAGACCGCCCAGGTTCAGACCGCGCGGGTCCAGCTCGCCGACCGGGACGGCCGGTCGGTGGCCCAGGCGATGGTGGACGCGGCGGCCGCCGAGAACACCGGATGCACCCCGATGGGCGACGTGGGTGTGGTGGTCGGCGCGACCCACGAGCACGGGCTGGAGCTGTCCGGACTGAACGGCCCGGTGCTGGCGCCGGGGCTGGGCGCGCAGGGCGGCACGCCGGCCGATCTGGCCGTCCGGTTCGCCGACGTGACCGGCGTGGTGCTCCCCTCGGTGTCCCGCGCGGTGCTGGAAAAGGGCCCTGACCAGGCAGCTCTGCGCGCGGCGGTGCGGACGTGGCAGCTCGAATTAGCCGGTGCAACCGAGCAGGCCGGCGCAACCCAGTGACCGCCCGGCGTTCGCCGCGCAGCTCCGGTGCCGAGAAAAACTAGGCAACTTCTCAGCGGATTGGGCCAAATCACTGTGCGCGGGCGGTGCCAAGCGAGGCATTGTTAGTGATTGGCCCCGGCGGCGCGCCGAGCCTACAAATGTGTGCGCCAAACGGCCCACAGGGCCCACACAAGGCCCTGACCTGGCTCTCAGGGGACCCCCGGTGCGAGCCGGCCAAGGTCACTGAGTACGTTCGAGCCACAGACAGAGCACAACAGCTTGTACATGACGGAGGAGATCGTGGCCCTTCCCCAGCTCACCGAAGAACAGCGGGCCGCCGCATTGGAGAAGGCCGCGGCCGCTCGGAAGGTTCGGGCCGAGCTCAAGGACCGCCTCAAGCGCGGGGGGACCAACCTCAAGGAGGTCCTCGCCCAGTCCGACTCGAACGAGATTCTGGGCAAGATGAAGGTTTCGGCCCTGCTCGAGGCCCTGCCGGGCGTCGGCAAGGTGCGCGCTCAGCAGATCATGGAGCGCCTGGAGATTGCACCGAGCCGCCGGCTGCGTGGTCTCGGTGAGCGGCAGCGCAAGGCGCTGCTTGCCGACTTCGACTCGGAGTGACCAACGGGGCCGCGAGGGGCCGGCTGGTGGTTTTGGCCGGCCCCTCCGGCGTCGGAAAGTCCACCGTGGTCGCGGCGCTGCGTCCGGAGCTGCCCACGCTGTTCTTCAGCGTGTCAGCGACGACCAGGGCGCCGAGGCCCGGCGAAGTCGAAGGCCGGGACTACCACTTCGTCAGCGACACCGAGTTCGATCGCATGATCGAAACCGGTGAGCTGCTGGAGTGGGCCGAGATCCACGGCGGGTTGCACCGCTCGGGGACCCCGGCAGCCCCGGTTCTGCGGCACCTGAACGCGGGAGATCCGGTCCTCATCGAGGTTGATTTGGCCGGAGCTCGCGCGATCAAGGCCGCCCGGCCGGACGCGCTGATGGTGTTTCTGATGCCGCCGAGCTGGGAGGATCTGGTCGCTCGGCTGTCATCTCGAGGGACCGACAGCCCAGCGGCTGTAGAGCGCCGATTGGCCACCGCTCGCGAGGAGTTGGCGGCGCGCGCCGAGTTCGATGTCACCGTGGTGAACGACGACCTGAACCAGGTTGTCCGACGGTTGGTATCGTTGTTAGTTGGCGCCCCCGGTGGGGGAGCAGCCTGTCTGAGCCACAGCAACCCCCGCAGGAGTTCCTGAGTGAGCATGCCGCTGACCGACAACTCGAGGCTTACCACGCCCGAGGGGATCACCAACCCGCCTATTGACGACCTGCTCGACAAGGCCAGCTCGAAGTACGCGCTGGTGATCTTCGCGGCCAAGCGGGCGCGGCAGATCAACGACTATTACTCGCAGCTCGGCGAAGGCCTGCTGGAATACGTCGGGCCGCTGGTCGAGCCGGGCCCTCGGGAGAAGCCGCTGTCCATCGCGATGCGCGAGATCCACGACGGGCTGCTCGAGCACACCGAGGGCGAGTGAGTTGACCGAACGGCGGCGCGGCGTTGATGCGCCCCGCTGACGCCGCGGGTGGTGCCGCACGTTCCGCCGACCCCCCGCGCGTTGTGCTGGGGGTCGCCGGAGGCATCGCCGCCTACAAGGCCTGTGAGCTGCTGCGCCGGCTGACCGAATCCGGGCATCGGGTACGGGTCATCCCTACCAAGTCGGCGCTGCGCTTCGTGGGCGCGGCCACCTTTGAGGCGCTGTCCGGGCAGCCGGTGCACACCGGCGTGTTCAGCGATGTGCCCGAGGTGGCCCACGTACGACTGGGCCAGCAGGCCGAGCTAGTGGTGGTCGCTCCGGCCACGGCGGACCTGCTGGCCAGGGCCGCACACGGCCGGGCTGACGACCTGCTCACCGCCACCCTGCTCACCGCGCGCTGCCCGGTGTTGCTGGTCCCCGCGATGCACACCGAGATGTGGTTGCACCCGGCCACCCAGGACAACGTGGCGTTGCTGCGTTCCCGGGGCATCGTGGTGATGGAACCCGCGTCCGGTCGGCTGACCGGTGTGGACACCGGCCCAGGGCGGCTGCCTGAGCCGGTGGAGATCGCCGAGCTGGCCCGGCTGCTGCTGGAACGCGCCGACGCGCTACCGCACGACCTCGCCGGGCGTCGAGTGGTGGTGTCCGCCGGCGGCACCCGTGAGCCGCTGGACCCGGTGCGGTTCCTGGGCAACCGCTCCTCCGGGCGGCAGGGCTATGCGTTGGCCAGGGTCGCCGCGCAGCGGGGCGCCGAGGTCACCCTGGTCAGCGCGCACACCGCGGACCTCGTCCCGCCGGCCGGTGTCCGGATGGTGCACGTGGGCACCGCTGAGCAGCTGCGCGAGGCGATGCTCGTCGAGGCCAAGCACGCCGACGTGGTGGCCATGGCGGCCGCGGTGGCGGACTTCCGGCCGGCCGCGCTGGTAGACCATAAGATCAAGAAGACGGCGGGGCCGCCCAGCCTCACCCTGGCGATGAACCCGGACATCCTGGCCGAGTTGGTTGGGCTGCGTCCGGCCGGTCAACTGGTGGTCGGCTTCGCCGCGGAGACCGGCGACGAGACCGGGGACGTGCTGTTCCACGGCAGGGCCAAGCTGGCCCACAAGGGCTGCGACTTCCTGGTGGTCAACGCGGTGGGCGAGGGTCTCGCGTTCGAGCAACCGGACAACGCGGGGTGGCTGCTCTCCTCGGATGGCGGCGAGACCGAGCTGCCCAGCGGATCCAAGGCGCTCCTGGCCTCCCGCGTCTGGGATGCCGTCGCCTCGCGGTTGACCTGATCTGTTAACTCTTCACCCCTCGGAAAGCGATCGGCCCCGGCGGCTGCGCTGAGCCACCGGGGCCGAAAAGAATGCCGGTCCGAGAGAGTACGAACTGTTGTGTAATCAAAAAAGCGGATTAGTGCGCGAACCGTGGCCCGTACTCCGATCGGGGAGCACGGGCCACGGTAGCGGGGACGGCTCAGAGGCCGAGCGGGCTGCCCGAGCCGCTGCTGCCGCCGCTGTCGCTGCTGTCGTCGCCGCTGCCGCTGCTGTTGTCGCCGCCGCTGTCGCCGTTGTCGCTGCCGCCGTCGCTGCTGTTGTCGGCGTTGTCGCTCTTGTTGCTGTCGCCGTTGCTGTCGCCGTTGCTGTCGTTGTTGTCGCCGTTGTTGTCACCACGCGAGGAGGACGAGGAGTTGTTGCCCAGCTTGACGTAGTCGCTGGAGGCCCAGCCCTTCTTGTTCACCAGGTGGGCGAAGCCGTTGCGGGTCTCGTCCACGGTGACCTGCTCGCCAGCCTTGCAGGAGCCGATCACCGGCGCGCTGGTGCTCGGCTGGGACCGGACCCGAACCTGGTCGGTGCAGCTGGTGAGCCGGGGACTGGCGGCAACCGCCGGGCCGACCATAGTCACCACGAGCGTGCTCGCGGTCACCACGGCCAAGCCGGCCAGTGCTGCTATCCGTGGGCTGAATCGGAACTTCGACATGCTCTTTACCTCTCTCGAAACGGTCGCGGGGTCCGCATTCATTTCGGCTCAACGAGGCCGGCGCCGTTCGGTAACGCATCGGTCTCGGTCAGTGCTCAATTGGGGCTGGTACCGGACTGTCCAGTTGTGATAGCGGCGTCTTTAGTGCCGAATCCCCCGGGCTCGTCGACTACGCTCCGGCGGTAGAGATGGGCCGACGAACTAGGGGTGGCGTAGTGGCAAGCGGCAGCCGGCGGTTGTTCACCAGCGAGTCGGTGACCGAGGGTCACCCGGACAAGATGTGCGACGCGATCAGTGATTCGGTGCTGGACGCGCTGTTGGCGGCGGACCCGCGCAGCCGGGTCGCGGTCGAGACGATGGTCACCACAGGCCAGGTCCACGTCGCCGGCGAGGTCACCACCAGCGCGTATGTCGACATCCCGACCCTGGTCCGGGAGCGCATCCTGGAGATCGGCTACGACTCCTCGTCCAAGGGCTTCGACGGGAACTCCTGCGGCGTGAACATCGCCATCGGCGCCCAGTCGGCGGATATTGCGCAGGGTGTGGACAACGCCTACGAGGCCCGGGTGGAGGCGGGGGTCTCCATCGAAGACCTGATCGCCCGGCAGGGCGCGGGCGACCAAGGCCTGATGTTCGGCTACGCCTGCATGGACACCCCGGAGCTGATGCCGCTGCCGATCGCGCTGGCCCACCGGCTGGCCCGGCGGTTGGCCGAGGTGCGCAAGAACGGCACGCTGCCCTACCTGCGCCCGGACGGGAAGACCCAGGTCACCATCGAGTACGCCGGTGACCAGGCGGTCCGGGTGGACACCGTGGTGGTGTCCAGTCAGCACGCCCACGACGTCGACCTGGACCGGGTGATGACCGGCGACATCCGCCAACACGTGGTGGAGCCCGAGCTGGCCGACCTGCGGCTGGACGCGTCGGACGCCCGCCTGCTGGTCAACCCGACCGGACGGTTCGTCATCGGCGGCCCGATGGGCGACGCCGGACTGACCGGCCGCAAGATCATCGTGGACACCTACGGCGGGATGGCCCGGCACGGCGGCGGCGCGTTCTCCGGCAAGGACCCGTCGAAGGTGGACCGCTCCGGCGCCTACGCGATGCGCTGGGTGGCGAAGAACGTGGTGGCCGCCGGGCTGGCTCAGCGGGTCGAGGTGCAGGTGGCGTACGCGATCGGCAAGGCCGCCCCGGTCGGGCTGTTCGTGGAGACCTTCGGCACCGAGGTGGTGGATCCGACCAAGATCCAGGGCGCCATCACCGACGTGTTCGACCTGCGGCCGGCCGCGCTGATCAGGGACATGGACCTGCTGCGGCCCATCTACGCGCCCACCGCCGCGTACGGCCACTTCGGCCGCACCGACCTGGACCTGCCCTGGGAGCGCACGGACCGGTCGGACGCGCTGAAGTCCGCCGCCGGCGCCTGACCCGGGCTACCCCCGCCTGGAGCCGTGCCCGCCGCCGCGGCCGCCCGCGCGCCGGTCTGATAGACCGGGCCTCGTGACCGCGGCTGCTCGACGTACCTCCAGGCGGGGGGAGCGGCTGCCGGCGGCCGAGCTCCCGGTCGCCCAGGTGGCCGTGGACGTGCCGTTGGCGCATCTGGACCGTCCATTCGACTACCAGGTGCCCGAGGAACTGGCCGATGTCGCGCGGCCCGGGGTGCGGGTGCGGGTGCGCTTCTCCGGGCGGCTGGTGGACGGCTGGGTGCTGGCCCGGCTGCCCAGCTCCGAGCACGAGGGCCGGTTGGGCTGGCTGGAGCGGGTGGTGTCCACCGAGCCGGTGCTCTCCGAGGAACTGGCCGCGCTGTGCCGGACGGTGGCCGATCGGTACGCCGGCACCTTCGCCGACGTGCTGCGGCTGGCCATCCCGCCCCGGCACGCCCGGGTCGAGGCGGAGCCGGGGGTCGGGCCGGAGCCGGTGGTCGGCGCGGAGCCGGTAGTCGGCGCGGAGCCGGTGGTCGGGGAGCCGGTGGTCGGGGCAGAGCCGGTGGTCGGGGCAGAGCCGGGGGTCGGGCCGGAGCCGGGGGTCGGGCCGGAGCCGGGGGTCGGCGCGGAGCCGGTGGTCGGCGCGGAGCCGGTGGTCGGGGAGCCGGTCGCGGCTCCGGTTGCCGGGGCGGGCCTCGAACCTGCCGAGGTTGACGGGGCGAGCGTCGAGGGCTGGCGCCGGTACCGCAACGGCGAGGCGTTGCTGGAGGCGGTGGCCGCCGGACGGGGCGCGCACGCGGTCTGGCAGCCGACGCCCGGCGAGGACTGGCCGGCCCGGCTGGCCGAGGTGGCCGCCGGCGCGCTGGCCGCCGGTCGAGGCACCCTGATCGTGGTGCCCGACCAGCGCGATGTGACCCGGCTGGCGGCCGCGTGCACCAACCTGCTCGGTCCTGGGCAGGTCGCCACGTTGACCGCCGATCTCGGTCCGGCCCGGCGGTACCGCAGCTGGCTGGCCATCCGGCGCGGTCAGGTCCGGGTGGTGGTCGGCACCCGGGCGGCCGCGTTCGCCCCGCTCGCCGATCCCGGCGCGTTGGTCGTCTGGGACGACGGGGACGACCTGCACGCGGAGCCCAGGGCGCCCTACCCGCACACCCGGGACGTGCTGATGTACCGGGCGCACGCCAGCGGAGCCGCGCTGCTGGTCGCCGGGTTCGCCCGCACCGCCGAGGCGCAGCTGCTGGTGGAGTCCGGGTGGGCCCGTGAGGTGCGGGCGGAGCGGGCCGAGGTGCGGGCCCGCGCGCCCCAGGTGCACCCGGTGGCGGAGACCGAGGGCCAGCTGGTGGACGATCCGCATGCGCGCGCCGCCCGGCTGCCCAAGGTGGCGTTCGACGCGGCCCGGGCCGCGCTGGGGCGCGGCGAACCGGTGTTGATCCAAGTTCCCAGGGCCGGCTACGTCCCCGGACTGGCCTGCGCCAGCTGCCGCGAACCGGCCCGCTGCCGGCACTGCGCCGGCCCGCTCGGGCTGCCCAGGGCCGCCGGCGGCGGGTTGGACACCGGTGGCAACTCACCGGCCTCGCCGACCTGCCGGTGGTGCGGGGTGGCCGCCCCGACGTTCCGCTGCGCGAGCTGCGGGTCCCGCCGGCTGCGGGCCACCGTGATCGGCGCGCGGCGTACCGCCGAGGAGCTCGGCCGGGCCTTTCCCCGGGTGACCGTGCGCGGTTCCGGCGGTGGCGCCGACGTGCTCACCTCGGTGCCGGCCGGCCCGGCGCTGGTGGTGGCCACGCCGGGCGCCGAGCCGGAGGTGGCCGGCGTGAGCGGTGGAGCCGGGTATGGCAGCGCGCTGCTGCTGGACGGCTGGGCGCTGCTCTCCCGGCCGGATCTGCGGGTGGCCGAGGAGACGCTGCGCCGGTGGATGGCGGCCGCCGCGCTGGTCCGGCCGCAGTCCGCCGGTGGCCGCGTGGTGGTGGCCGCCGACCCGGCGCTGGCCGTGGTGCAGGCGCTCGTCCGGTGGGATCCCGCGGGCCACGCCGCCGCCGAGCTGGCCGCGCGCACCGAGGTGGGGTTTCCGCCGGCGGTGCGGATGGCGGCCGTGGACGGCGCCCCGCACGCGGTCGGCGAGTTGCTCGAGGCGGTCCGGTTGCCGGAGTCGGCGGAGATCCTGGGGCCGGTGGAGCTGGACCCCGGCCCGTCCGGCGCGGTACGGGAACGGGCGCTGGTCCGGGTGCCCCGAGCCGACGGGCGCGCGCTCGCCGCCGCGCTGGCCGCCGGCCAGGCCGCCAGAACCGCCCGCAAGGCCCCCGATCCGGTGCGCGTCCAACTAGACCCCCAGGAGATCGGCTAGCCGCGAGTCCGAGCAGCTCAGGAGTCGTGAGTGGCGATGGTCGCTATAGCG